>DASRES010000042.1 GCA_035651955.1 Acidimicrobiia bacterium | reverse complement strand
CAGCTCCTCTTCCCCGCACCGGAGGGCGGCCCTGTACGTCTCTCGCTCTGGCGCCGGCGCTTCTGGGCCCCGGCCGTGCGCGCAGCCGGCGTCGAACCGCTGCGCATCCACGACATGCGCCACACCGCGGTCGCGCTCTGGATCGCCGCGGGCGCGAGCCCGACGGACATCGCGTCACGCGCGGGCCACACGTCCGTCGCGGTCGTCCTCGACCGGTACGGGCACCTGCTTCCGGGCACCGACGATCGCGTCAACGATGCGCTCGACGTGCTCGCGAACGGCTCGGCGCGCGCGATGGACGCGCGATGGAATCGAGCAGGTAGGTGAGCGTCGAACCGGTCGTCCACTCCTACCGGCGAAAACGCTGTGGGCGATACTGGTTTCGAACCAGTGACCTCTGCCGTGTGAAGGCAGCGCTCTCCCGCTGAGCTAATCGCCCCGACGCGCCTGGTCGGCGCGGACCGGCAGATTACTGCGCAACCCCGAACGCGGAGCGCGCCGACCCGGGTCGAGCGTCGCGGGTGCCGGGCTAGCCTGTGCGCCCCGGAAGGAGGGTCATGCCGAGCTTCGACGACGTGGCGGCCGGGCTGTGCATGCCACTGGCCGAGGCGATGGAGACCCAGCGGGCGATCCGCCGCCTGCGCACCGACCCCGTCGACGACGAGACCGTCCTGCGGTGCATCGAGCTCGCGCTCCGGGCGCCGACCGCCGGCAACCACCAGGACTGGGAGTGGGTCGTGGTGCGCGACCCGGACGTGAAGCACCAGCTCGCCCGCCTGAACCGGCAGGCCTGGTCGATCTCGAAGCGCCTCGGTCGGCGCCGGCCCCACCCGTTCAGTGCCGACAAGATCATGGAAGCGGTCCAGTGGCAGGCGGACCACTTCGAGGAGACGCCCGTCGTCGTCGTGGCGTGCCTCCGTGGCGCGCGGCCGCTGCTCTCCCCGGCGTCGACGGCCCGGTTCTACGCGTCCATCTACCCCTCGGTGCAGAACCTCCTCCTCGCCGCTCGCGCCCTGGGGCTCGGCGCCAACCTCACCACGCTCCCCTTGTGGTCGACCGTGTTGGTCCGCCGGACGCTGGGCCTCCCGCGGTGGGTGACACCGTGCGCGGTGATCCCGCTCGGCTGGCCCCGAGGGCGCTACGGCCCCACGACGCGCCGGCCCGTCGGCGAGGTCGTGCACGTCGACCGCTACGGCACCCGGCCGTTCGTCGGCGCCCACCGCTGACCCCGTCGAACCTCCGCCGATTCGCGCACGAAGGGCCGCCGGTGCGGCATCATGGAGGTCCGCTCGAAACGTTCGAGGTAGGTGACGACGTGCCCAGAAAAGGACGAGCGCGGCGTTTCCGCGAGGCCCGTGAGCTCAAGCAGGGCTACGACGACGGGTTGTTCCGCGAGGGCAGTGGGACGTTGGCGGACGTCGAGGACGACGAAGCGCACCGCTACCTCGACGACGACGAGGACGAGGACCTCGACGACGAGGAGCCCTGGGACCCGGACGCCCACCCCGAGTAGTCAGCCGGGGCACGCCCGACCGGTCGTCCGGCGGAGCCGGATCGATCAGGTGAGTCGCGGGTCGGGCGCGTCGGGGTCGAGCCCGTAGAGGCGGATCGCCTTCTCCACGAGGTCGCCACCGACCTTCCCCTGGATCGCGAGCCCGTCGAGCGCGGCGACGACGACGTGCGCGGCGTCGACCTCGAAGTGACGGCGGAGCGCGGCCCGCGTGTCCGAGTAGCCGAACCCGTCCGTGCCGAGCGGGAGGAACGGGTGCGGCACGAACCGCGCGATCTGGTCCGGGACGGCCTTCATGTAGTCCGTGACCGCGACGATCGGCCCTTCCACGCCGCCGAGCTGCTCGGTCACGTACGGCGTGCGGGGAGGCTCGGTCGGGTGCAGGCGGTTCCAGCGCTCGGCCTCGAGCGCGTCCTCGCGCAGCAGCTTGTAGCTCGTCGCGCTCCACACCTCGGCCGCGACGTCGTGGTCCTCGAGCAGCATCCGCTGGGCCTCGATCGCCTCGCGCAGCATCGTCCCGCTGCCGAGCAACGCGACGCGCAGCTTCCGGTCCGCCGGTGCCGGCGCGTAGCGGTACAGGCCGCGGACGATCCCCTCCTCGACGCCGTCGGGCATCGGCGGCATCGAGTAGTTCTCGTTGTACAGGGTGAGGTAGTAGAAGCAGTCCTCGGGCTCGGGGCCGTACATGCGCGCGATGCCGTCGCGCACGATCACGGCGGTCTCGTACGCGAACGCCGGGTCGTACGCGCGGCAGTTCGGCATGACGCTCATCAGCACGTGGCTGTGGCCGTCGCAGTGCTGCAGGCCCTCGCCGGTCAGCGTCGTCCGCCCCGCGGTCGCGCCGAGCATGAACCCACGCCCCCGCTGGTCGCCGAAGCTCCACACGAGGTCACCGACCCGCTGGTACCCGAACATCGAGTAGTAGATGAAGAACGGGATCATCGGCTGACCCCACGTCGCGTACGACGTGCCCGCCGCCGTGAACGACGCCATCGAACCGGCCTCGGTGATCCCCTCCTCGAGGATCCGGCCGTCGCGCGCCTCGCGGTAGCTCAGGAGCAATCCCGCGTCGACCGGCTCGTACAGCTGGCCGAGCGGCGCGTAGATCTTCATGTCGCGGAACAACGCGTCGAGCCCGAACGTGCGCGCCTCGTCGGGAATGATCGGCACGACGCGCGACCCGATCTCCGGGTCCTGCATCAGCTTGCGGATCAGCCGCGCGAACGCGGTCGTGGTCGACGCCTGCACCTTCTCGCCCGTGCCCGCGAGAAGGTCGGCGTACGTGTCGTCCTTCGGCGCGCCGATCCGCTTCGGCCGGTTGACGCGGTCGGGTAGGAACCCGTCGAGCGCGCGCCGCCGCTCCATCATGTACTCGTACTCGGGCGACTCCTTGCCGGGGTGGAAGTACGGCGGCAGCGCGTCGCCCTCGAGCACCGAGTCGGGGATGTCGAGATACAGACGGTCGCGGAACGTCTTCAGCTCCGCCTCCGTCATCTTCTTGATCTGGTGCGTCGCGTTGCGCGCCTCGAAGTCGGGGCCGAGCGTCCAACCCTTGATCGTCTTCGCGAGGATGACGGTCGGGCTGCCGACGTGCTCGACCGCGGACTTGTAGGCCGCGTAGAGCTTCCGGTAGTCGTGCCCGCCACGCGACAGCTTGCGCAGATCGTCGTCGGAGAGGTGCTCGACCATCGCGCGCAGACGCGGGTCGGGACCGAAGAAGTGCTCACGGATGTAGTCACCCGACTCGACCGAGTACTTCTGGAACTCGCCGTCGACGGTCTCGTTCATCTTGTTGACGAGCACGCCGTCGCTGTCGCGCGCGAGCAGCTCGTCCCACTCGCGACCCCAGACCACCTTGATGACGTTCCACCCCGCGCCGCGGAAGATCGCCTCGAGCTCCTGGATCACCTTGCCGTTGCCGCGCACCGGCCCGTCGAGACGCTGCAGGTTGCAGTTGACGACGAAGATGAGGTTGTCGAGCTGCTCGCGGGCCGCGACCGACAGCGCCGCCGTCGACTCGGGCTCGTCCATCTCGCCGTCGCCGAGGAACGCCCACACCTTCGCCCGGCTCGTGTCCGCGATCTGGTGGTGCAGCAGGTACCGGTTGAAGCGCGCCTGTGCGACCGCGTTCAACGGACCCAAGCCCATCGACACGGTCGGGAACTCCCAGAAGTCGGGCATGTGCCGCGGGTGCGGGTAGCTCGGGAGCCCGAGCCCCTCGCTGCCGACCTCACGGCGGAACGCGTCGAGCTGATCCTCCGTCAGCCGCCCCTCGAGGAACGCGCGCGCGTAGATGCCGGGCGCGGCGTGACCCTGCATGAACACCTGGTCGCCGTAGCCGCCATCCGACTTGCCGTGGAAGAAGTGGTTGAAGCCCACCTCGTACAGCGATGCCGCGGACGCGTACGTCGAGAGGTGCCCGCCGAGCCCGTCGAAGCGACGGTTGGCACGCGCGACCATCACGACCGCGTTCCACCGGATGAACGCGCGGATGCGGCGCTCGATGTACTCGTCACCCGGGAACCAGGGCTCCTGCTCCGCGGGGATCGTGTTGATGTAGGGCGTGGACACCATCGACGGAACGCCGACGCCCTGCTGGCGCGCCTGCGCGAGGAGCCGCGTGAGCAGGTAGCGCGCCCGGGACTTGCCGCGGATGTCGATCACCGACTGGAGCGAGTCGAGCCACTCGCTCGTCTCCTCGGGATCGATGTCGGGAAGCTGGTGCACGAAACCGTCGATGAACACGCTGTCCTCCATCGACATGCGGACGCCTTCACGTTAGGCCCGCGCGCGCTCGTCTCCGGACCACGACCTCGCGTCGACGGGTCGCGCCGTCTCAGGCGGTCAGCGGTAGGCGGCCGGCGCCGGAGCGTAGCTGCCCGCGGCGACGATCGAGTTCGAGCACGCGGCGTCGGCGCCCTGCGCGGCGTGGCACCCGTCGAGATAGCCCTTCTGGTATCCCGCCTGGTAGCCGGCCTTGTCGCCCTTCTGGTACCCGTTGTCGAACGCGCCCGACTGACCCGCGGTGTACCCGGCGCGCCATCCGGCCCTATACCCGCTGTTCTGCTGGTGCGCGTCGTTCATGCGCACGACCGCGAGCGTGGCCGCGATCCCGATGCAGAGCGCGGCCACCGCGACCGCGGCGACGACGACCCATCCCGGCCGGCGTCGCGCCCGTCGCTCCTCGACACGCTCCGGCGTCGGCAGGAGCTCGACAGCCGGAGCGGGCAGCCGCACGGGAGGCGGCTCCGGGGCGGGACGCTCGACGACGACGGCCGGGTCGCTCAGCAGCGTGAGCCGGCCGCGGTTCGCGACGCGGCGATGGCCCTTGCAACCCGGCGTCACGCAACCCGTGAGATCGTTCCAGCACGGGACGTGGTAGAGCGCGCGGCACGACGGGCACCGCGCGGCCGTGCCCGTGAGGACCTCCTCGTGACAGGCCGTGCAGCTCAGCAACCCGCTCGACGCGCTCGTCGCGTCGGGCTCGAACCACGTCTGGCTCTGCACGCCGCACCTCCTGCCCGAACCGCTGCGCGCCCAGCGGGGGCACACGCTACGACGCCGACCGCGCCCCGTCACGTTCGGCGCGAGGTTGAGCCGGTGGACCTATGGCGCGCGAAGTGTCGTAACGCGACTATTCCCGGTGGGGAGGGGTCGGGGAAGGCGACCGCGACCCGTGCGAACCGACGACGAGGACCTCACGATGACGACGGCCACGCGGGCCCGCATCGTGCTCGCGCTCGTGGCGTGGATCGTCGTCGCCGCGATCTCGATCGGCTCGCTGCTCTACACGACCCTCGCGCGCTGAACGGATCAGCCGCACTATCGGCCTGTCACTCTGTGCGGAGCGCGCCGTCGACGCGGGTGATCTCGAGGAGCCGCACGAGGCTCGGCTGCGGCGACCGCAAGACCAGCTCGCGGCCCGACTGCTCGTAACGGTTGTGCCACGACATCAAAACTGCGAGCCCCGACGAGTCGCAGAAGCCGAGCTCCGCGACGTCGACGATGACCCGCTCGACGTCGCGGCCGGCCGTCCGCTCCAGCTCCTCGGCGAGCAGCGGCGCGGACGCCATGTCGAGCTCGCCGCTCAGTCGCAGCACCGCGGCATCCGGCGCCACGTCGTCCCGTGCGATCGAAAGCTGCGTCATGCCAGTCCCCCACCCGGTGTCGAGGCGCCCCGCGCGACTCGGGACCAGCGTCGGTCGTGGACCCACCGACGTGTGCACAACCTAACGACCGCCGGTCGGCCGGTCTGCGCGGGACCCTACCGAAGCATCACACCATTCTCACAACTGCACAACCGCCTGGGTCGGCGTGACATTCCGACCGGTCACCCGTAGCGGCGGATCGCGGCAACCGACGCGCGCACGTAACCGCCGCCGAACTTGATCGCGTGCACCACGAGGGGGGCGATCTGATGGAGCGGCACTCGATCCTCCCAGCCCGACGCGAGTGGGAAGCGCTCCCCGTATGCGTCGAAGCAGGCGCGGCCGAAACCGCCGAACAGTCGCATCATCGCGAGATCGAACTCGCGACTGCCGCCGTGCGCGGCCGGGTCGATCAGCCAGCTGCGGCCCGCGATGTCGACCAGACGGTTGCCCGCCCAGAGGTCACCGTGCAGCCGAGCTGGTGGTTCCCCCGTGTCGAACGGCTCGAGGCCGCGCGCGAGGCGCTCGAGACCGTCGATCGCGTCGCTGGGAAGCGCGTTCGCGTCCCGGGCCAGCCGCGCGAGCGGCAGCAGCCGGTTCGTCGCGTAGAACTCGGCCCACGTCGTCGTCGGCTCGTTGGGGAGGCCACGACTCCCGGTCGTGCGCCGGTCCTCCCGACCGAAGCACGGCGCGTCGGCCTCGTGGAGGCGCGCGAGCGCGTCTCCGAGATCGCGCTCGGTCGAGCCGGTCGCGTGCCCCTCGTCGATCCACTCGAGCACGAGATGGTTCGGTGCGTCGTCCGAGACTGCGAGCACCTCGGGGACACGCACGGCACCGGCTTCGCGCAACCACCGCAACCCGGCCGCCTCCGTCGTGAAGAAGCCGGGCGGCGCGCTCGGATGCGTCTTCGCGAACACACGGCGGCCGTCGTCGAGATCGACCGCGTACGAGCGCGCGACGTCGCCGCCGTGGACCGGCGACACCCGCGTCACACGGGCGGACAGCGCGCCCTCGACGGCGGAGCGCATGGCCGGGTCCATGTCTCGTGCAGCGTACGGGGTGGCATGATCCCGAGGTGGTCGATGCTCCGTGGCAGGGCGACGCGTGCTCGCTCGTCGACGCGTTCCGCGATGGCGAGCGCACACCGCTCGAAGAGCTCGACGCGACGCTCCGCGCCATCGCGTCGAGCGATCTCAACGCGTTCTCGTTCGTCGACCCCGACCGCGCGCGTGACGTCGCGCGGACGGCCGACGTCTCGCTGCCCTTCGGTGGCGTCCCGACGGGCATCAAGGAGCTCGAGCCCGTCACCGGATGGCCGCACACGGAGGCGTCGCTCGTCTTCCGCAACCGCGTGGCGACGACGACGTCGACGCTCGTGGAGCGTTTGCTCGGGCGCGGCGGTGCCGTCCCGGTCGGGCTCACGACCGCGAGCGAGTTCGGCGGTCTCAACGTCGGCGTCACGAAGCTGAACGGCGTCACCCACAACCCGTGGCGTCACGACCGGACACCGGGTGGGTCGTCGGCCGGGAGCGCGGCCGCCGTCGCGGGCGGTCTCGTCACGCTCGCGACGGGCGGTGACGGTGGCGGCTCGATCCGCATCCCGGCCGGTTACACGGGGTTGCTCGGCATGAAGGGCACCTACGGCCGGATTTCGCGGTCGCCGTATGCGTACTCGCGGCCGGTGACGGTCGTCCTCGGATGCCTCGCTCGCTCGGTGCGCGACGCGGCGCGCTTCTTCGACGTGTGCGCCGGCTACGACCTCACGGACCCGTCGAGCCTGCCGTCGGCGGGCGACTGGGAGCGATCCCTCGGCACGCACGAGCTCGCGGGGCGGCGCGTCGCGGTGTTGCCGTCGATCGGCGGGGTGTGCGCCATCGCGCCAGCGGTCGAGGAGCGGGTACGCGACGCGGCGGACGCGCTCGTCGAGGAGACCGGGATGACCCGTGTCGACGTCGACGTCGCGTTCCCGAGCCTCTCCGCGCAGTGGATGATGGGCAACCTCGCGACGCTGCTCGCCGAGATCGGCGACCGTTGGCCCGCGTGCGCGCCCGACCTGACCGACGAGGTCGCGATCGGGTTGTACACGTCGCAGGCGCTGTACAACCTCAACACGGCGGCGGTCGCGGAGGCGTTGCGACTCAGGGCGTACGAGGCGATGGCACGCACGTTCGAGCAGGTCGATCTCGTGATCGCGGCGACGAACCCCGACATCGCGTTCGCGGCCGACGCCACGACCAGCGCGACGCAGCGGACCTTCGTCGACGCCGCGCGCGACAGCACGCTCGCGAGGTACGCGGTGCGCGGGGTGCTCGCGGGCATCCGCGCGGCGTCGGCCGCGTCCCCGCGTCTGCCTGCGCGCCTCCTCGACGTCGTGTCGCGTCGCATGCCGGACCTCGTGAGCATGGGCGCGCTCACGATGGTGTCGAACATCTGTGGCAACCCGGCGGTCTCGATCCCGGCCGGGCTCGTGGACGGGCTGCCCGTCGGCATGCAGGTGCTCGCGCGCCATCACGAGGACGCGTTGCTGTTCGACGTCGCGCTTGCCGCACAAGGCTGCATGCCGTGGCCGCTCGTCGCGCCCGCGGCGACACCCGTCTTCGCCTGAAGGGCTCGAGCGCTCGGGTCGCGTGCGCGTGGAGCGAGCGCCGACGAACCTTGACCCTCCTCGCGCGGACGAGGAATCTGGTCACGCGATGACAGCCGGATGGAACGTCGTGCGAGCGTCGGAGCTGGAGCGGGCCACGCCGCCGGACGCCCGGCTGCGGATCATGCTGGCCGACGATGCCGTGGCGATCGTCGGCAACGTCCGTCGGGACGCGCACACGTTCCCCCGGCCGAAGGTCCTCATTGGCATCGTCGGCGATCCGTTCCCGCTCGTCCGCGAGGACGCCGACCAGCTCCTCGTCTGCCTCGACACGCCGGCGGACACGACGCCGGACGCCGGACTGTTCGCCGACACGGAGTGACTGCCGGTGCGATCCGGTCGACGGCTGTCGACGTTCACGGCGCGGCAGCGCGGCGTCGTACAATTTTGGTGCACTGGCGACGAACGTCCTGCGCGACGACACCCGCGACGACACCCATGGACGCGAACGGCGACGAGCGTGCGTTCGACCCCTACGACGTGCTCGGCGTCCCGCAGACGGCGACGGACGCGGAGGTCACCAGCGCCTACCGGCGGCTCGCGCGCGAGCTCCATCCCGACGCCAACCCTGGAGCCGACCCGATCGGCTTCCGTCGGCTCGTCGCGGCGTACGAGACGCTGGGTGATCGTGCCCGTCGTGACGAATACGACGCGTCTCACCGTCGTCGCGAGACGACGGGCGCGGCGACCTCCGGCGGCGTCGACGTGCCGGTGCGCCGCGTGAGCGCGGATGGCGGGACGTCGGACGTCCGGCGCGGCGCGACGAGCGCGCACGCTGCCGTGCGCTGCCCTGCGTGCGGGGGCACCGGCGGCGTCGCGCGGCAGTGCCCGGCGTGTGGCGGCGCGGGCTACGGGCTGGCCAGCCGGACGCGGTGGCTCGCCGTGCCCCTCGCATGCCCGCTGTGCCAGGGGAGGCGGCGACTGCCGGTGGCGACGTGCCGAACGTGTGGCGGGCTCGGTGCCGTACGGCCCGGGATGCGGCGGACTCGCTGAACCGCATCGCGCATGGCTCGCTACGCGCGTGCCGGCATGGTCTCCGCGACCCGCCCGTCACGTGTGACCGGGCGCGGTACGTCCGGGAAATCGGCCCGGAACGCGGTGCTGGCGCGCAGCGTCGCGAGGCCGCGCTTCCTGCGCACCGCGTGCCGAGCGTCGACGATGCCCTCGTAGAGCGCGACATGGTCGGCGACGAAGCGCTGCGCCGAAAAGCGCTCCTCCACGTCGCGTCGGCACGCCGCGCGGTCGAGGTCCGCGACGCGGTACAGCGCGGTGACGAGATCGTCGCCGTCGTCGACGACGAAGCCGGTGCATCCGTCGCGAACGATCTCCGTCGCCGCGCCCCGATTCGTCGCGACGACCGGGGTGCCGCACGCGAGGGCCTCGATCATCACCATCCCGAATGGCTCGCACCACGCGATCGGGTTCAGCAGGCAGCTCGCGCCGCCGAGGAGTGCCAGCTTGTCGGAGCCACCGACCTCGCCGACGTACTCGACGTCGCCGCCGAGCAGCGGTTCGACGCACGCCCGGAAGTACTCGTGCTCGGCGGGTTCGCGCATCTTCGCCGCGATGCGCAACGGCATGCCGGCGGCACGCGCCGCTGCAGCTGCGGTGTGGACGCCCTTGTCCGGGCTCATGCGTCCGAGGAAGAGCGCGTACCCGCCTCGCCCGTCGCCAACGGGGAAGCGGTCGACGTCGAGGCCGTGGTGGATCACCGCTGCGATCGGCACACCGCGGGCACGTTGCGCCTGGTCGTGCGAGATCGCGATGACCGGCACGCGCGGCGCGACCGCGCGATAGAGCGCGGCGAGCTCATGGGTGAACGGGCCGTGGTTCGTCGTGACGACCGCGACGTTCGGGAAACGTGTCGCGTAGAGCGGTCCGACGAGCGTGTGGTCGTGAACGACGTCCGCGTCCCGCACCGCGTCGTACGCGTCGACCACGTGCCGGAGCTCGGTCGCGACGCCGCCATACCGGAAGCCAGCCGCGGTGTCGTACGTCCATGCACGCGGGACCACACACTCGCTGTCGCCGGTCGCATACAGGAGAACGTCGTGACCCGCGGCGATGAGACCGCGAGCCAAGGTGTCGAGGACGGCCTCGGTCCCGCCGTACGCGGGAGGCGGGACGGGGACCCACGGTGGGGCAACGATCGCGATGCGCACGGCGACGTGCTCCTCCTCTCTCTCGGTGCGCCGATCGTGGTCATGTCGTGCGTGGTGCGGTGAGCCCGCGGATGGGCTCACCGCACCTCAATGCGGCGCGGCCGTTCAGCGGTCGCCTTCGGCACCCGCAACGTGAGGACGCCGTCTGCCAGCGACGCCTCGACGTGCTCCGCGTCGAGCTCGCCGGGCAGCGTGACCTCGTAGTGGAAGCGCCCGACGGAACGGGTCCGGGACCGCAGGATGCCCTTACGCTCTGCCTCGCGCCGCTCACCCGACACGGTGACGCGCCGGCCCGCGACCTCGACGGCGATGTCGTCCTTCTTGACACCCGGGAGCTCGATCTCGGCGACGTACGCGTCGTCGGTCTCCTCGACGTCGGCGAGCGGCGTGAACATGTCCGCGAGGCCGGGCACCAACGAGCCGAACCCGGTGTCGATGTAGCGCCGCAACTCGCTCGCCGTTCGCTCGAGCTCGCGGAACGGGTCCCAGCGTTCGACGCCGCCGTTGGCGCGCGCAGGAACTGCCATGGTCATCACCTCCTCGACCGGGTGGGACCACCCACCCGGGTGACCCCACCGACGACGTGATCAGGCCGCCGCGCCGCTCGTCTCGAGCGCGGGCTTCGACCCCGACACGATCTCGACCTTGCGCGGCTTCGCCGCCTCCGCGAGCGGGATCGAGAGCGTGAGGACGCCGTGGTCGTAGTGAGCCTCCATGTGCTCGACGTCGAGCCCCTCGCCGAGGAAGAGACGACGGCTGAACGTTCCCTGCGGCCGCTCCGCGACGAGCACCTGGTCCTGCTCGTCGGGCTGCCACGTCCGCTCGGCGGTGATCGTCACGACGTCGCGCTCGAGCGTCACGTCGATCGCGTCGGGATCGACGCCCGGCAGGTCGGCCTTCACGACGAACACATCGTCGTGGCGGTACGCGTCGATCGCCATCGATGGCGACCGGAACGGTGAGGCGAGCATGCGCTCGAGGTCGGGGAACGGGTCGAACCGCATCAGCATGCAAATCACCCCCTCGCTGGCACCCGGCTCGGCCGGTTCGCTCCGGCCACGCCGGTGATGCGACTGCTGTTTCGATCAGCCTTTTCGACAACGCGGACCTGCGTCTGTATTCCGCGTTTTCTCCGCTTTCGTGCATCGCGGTGCGGGTGCGTCGCCGCGACGTCGCGACCGAGGTTGCGAGCGACGCTCCGCGAGCGGTGCAGCGCCGGTGTGTCGGCGCGTGTCGGTTTGTCGTGGACGTGCGCGGTGGCGCGACGAGGCGCTCACCGGACCGAGCCTGTGGCCGAGAGGAGGCAGACGAAGAGCTCGCCTCGGCTTGCCGGGTCGGACGACGTGGCGACGACGCGTCACGAGACGAGTGAGACGTCCTCACGGAAGGGACCGACGGTCGGTGGGCTGCGCCGCACCGAGGTTCGCATCGGGGTGCGTTCGCCAGCAGGTCCGGCGCACGACGTGCACGCGCGGCCCACCGACCGTCGCGATGGTTCAGCTTGGCCTTCGCCCGAGTCCATCACCTCCTTCCGCTCGCGCTGAGTCGTACGAGAGGTCGCGGCGCGCCGGCGGCGTCGCGGCGCAGTCAGGAGGTTGCTGTCTGGATCGCCTTCGCCGCGCCGTCGCCGGCGCTGATCTGCACCCGGCGCGGCTTGGCCTGCTCCGCGACCGGGATGGTCACCGTCAACACGCCGTTCTCATAGCTCGCGTCGACCCGGTCGACGTCGAGACCCTCGCCGAGGAAGAGCTGACGCGTGAACGTCCCGTGCGGGCGTTCGGCCGCGACGATCTGCAGCTCATCGGCGTGCTGCCACTGCCGCTCCGCCGACACGTTGAGGACGTTCTTCTCGATCGTGAGGTCGATGGAGGCGGGGTCGACGCCCGGCAAGTCGAAGTGGACGACGAATTGGTCGCCCCGGCGGTACGCGTCGATCGGCATGGCCGCCGGCCGCATCCGCGTGCCGAGCGTCTCCTGCGTGAGGCGGTCGAGCTCACGGAACGGATCCGTTCGCATCAGCATGAGTACCACCTCCTCTGCATCCGGCAAGTCGCGGATACGTGCAATGTAAGGACGCGCATGTATCTTGACAAGCCCGTTTTAGCTTTGTTCCTGGCGGAAGTGGCAACCGCGCCGGGGACCCGGGATCGTCCCGGGATGAGCACGCCGTCGTTCGGCGCCGGTCAGCGGCGTACCGGGTACCGGAGGTGGAGTGCCCGGGTGCCTTGGACGACCTCGGGATCCTCGAGCATGACGTGGCCGCCGACAAGCTCGCCGAAGTAGCGAACCGCGGTACCGAGCAGCACGGGCACCCCGCTGATGCAGATCTCCTCGACGAGGCCGAGGGTGAGCGCCTGCTGGATGATGTCGGCGCTGGCGATCGTCACGAACCTGTCGCCGGCGGTGTCCTTGGCGGTCGAGACGGCCTCCTCGACGCTGCCCGTGAGCGTCGTTCGCGGGAACCGTGTCGCCGAGTCCTCAGGCGGCGGGCGGTGCGTCACGACGACCACCGGGCGCCGACGGGGTGGTAGTCGCCCCATCCGTCGGTCTGATCGAACAGCCGACGGCCGGCGATCACCGCGCCGCATCCCGACACGAGCTCGCGCGACATCGACGCGCTCGCGGCATGCGCCGTGAACGTCATTGCCTCCTGCGCGCTCGGCACCACGACGTCGCCGCCCCAGTACCAGTCGAACAGCTCCGCCGGGTTGTCGTCCGGCTGGGCGACGAACCGTCCACATGCACATGTGGGTGAGGACCCTTGCCATGCCGGTACGACCCCCGCCGGCGCGTCCCACTCATCGCTCGAGGACGCGAACGGGTCGCGGCGCCGGGGAGCAAGGCGTTCGGCGCCCGCTCGCTGCGACGGGCCGTGGCGATCAGCCGTCTGACCCGCGCATTTGTGGTGGGCGGTAGAGGATTTGAACCTCTGACCCCTTCCGCGTCAAGGAAGTGCTCTCCCCCTGAGCTAACCGCCCGGGTGCGCCGTCACGGCGCAGGCGTCATCGTAGTCGGCGCACTCCGGAGCCCCGCCCGCAGTGTTGTCACTCCGTGGCGACCGCCTCGAGCACGTCGAGGTGCCCGGCCCGCCACGCGGGCACGACCGCCGCGACGATCCCTGCGATCGCCGACGCGACGAGGAACACGACGAGCTCGACCGGAGGGACGCTGAAGTGGGTCACGCCCTGGTCGCGCAGCGAGTGCGTCATCGCCCAACCCCAGAACACGCCCACCCCGATCCCGAGCAGGCCGCCCATCACCGCGATGATCACCGACTCCCCGCGCACCATCCGCCGGACCTGACGGCGTGACATCCCGACCGCGCGCAGCAGCCCCAGCTCGCGTGTCCGCTCGAAGACCGACAGCGCGAGCGTGTTGACGATCCCCAGGATCGCGATCACCTCGGACAGCAACAGCAGTGCGACGAGCACCGACAGGAACATGTCGATCGTCTGCTCCTGCTGGCGCTGGAACCCGGCGGGCGTCTGCACCGAGACGTTCGGGAAGTCGCGCAGCACGCGCTCGATCTGGTGCTTCGCCTCGACGACGCGACCGGGCTTCGCCTTCACGTACGTGAGCGTGTTCTGCTGGCTGCCGCCGAAGCCCGACTCGAACGTCGCCTGCGAGACGAGGAACTTGACCGGTACGCCGCCGGTGAAGTGGTCGTTCGTGAAGATCCCCGCGACACGGAGCGGGATCGGCCCGGTCCGCGGGAAGCTGATCGTCAGCATCCCGCCGACCGGCACGTGGTAGCCGGACGCCTCGGTCTCGTGCAGCAGGACGTCACCGGGTCCGAGGCGCAGCTGCCCCGCCTTCATTCCGAGGTTCACGACCAGGTCGAGGTCGACGGGGTCGATGCCCGTCACGGTCTCGCCGTTGTTGCCCACCTGCGCGTCGTTGAACCGCAACGACACCGCGTCGCGCACCGCGGGAAGCCCGGCGACACGGTCGGCCGCGATCGGCGAGAACCCTGCGAACTGCTGCGCGGACAGGATGTAGTCGGCTCGCACACCGGTGTCGAGCGCATCGTGCAGGGACGTCTTCGCGGACGCGGCGAAGATCGCAACGAGGCACACGAGCGCGAGACCGATCGTCAGGGCCGATGCGGTCGCGGCGGTGCGGCGCGGGTTGCGCATCGCGTTCCCGCGCGCGAGCGCACCGGTGACGCCGTGCGTCCGCAGGAGCGGCCAGCCCAGCATCCGTGAGAGGGGGCGCGCGAGCACGGGGCTGAGGAGCGCGATGCCGACGAACGTCCCGAGCGCGCCGATGCCGACGACCTCCATCCGGCTCACGAGCTGCGAGCTCGACCGCACGAGGCCGTACACGAGCACGGCGAGCCCGGCGAGCACGACGACCGTCCCCGCGAGCGCGCGCCGGCGCAGCGGTGCGCTCCGCTGGGGGCCGAGGTCGTTGATCGCCGAGACGGGCGAGATCCGCGACGCACGCAGGGCCGGGTGGATCGCGGACCCGACCGTCACGACCATCCCGACCACCACTGCCGCGACGACCGTGCGGCCGAGCACGACGGTCTGCCCGCCGGGAACGTGCAGCCCGACGTCGTCGAGCAACCGCAACAGCACGACAGCGAGCGCGACGCCGAGCACCAGGCCCACCGCGGACGCGAACGCGCCGACCGCGGCCGCCTCGGCGACGACGGATCGCATCACCTGCCCGCTGCGGGCGCCGAGCGCGCGCAGGAGCCCGAGCTCGCGCGTCCGCTGCGAGACCAGGATCGTGAACGTGTTGAAGATGATGAACGCGCCGACGAACACGCCGAGCGACGCGAACCCGAGCAACGCGTCGTTGAGGAACCCGAACGCGTCGTGGACCTGTTGGCCGGTCTGCTTCGCGACGACGTCGGCGGACGTCACGTCGTAGCCCGGAAGCGCCTGGCGCAAGGAGCGTTCGAGCGACGCGCGGCTCGTCCCGGGCGCGGCCTTGACGTCGATCATGTCGAACGCGCCCGGAGCGTCGAACACGCGCAGGGCGGTCGTCGTGTCGAACGCGGCGAACGTGGCGCCGCCCAGGTCGCACTGCGACGCGAAGCACATCGTCCCGACGAGCCGGAACGTCCGCGCCGGACCGGTGAGCAGCACACGCACGTCGTCGCCCACGTGGAAGCCGTAGCGGTGCGCGGTCGCCGAGTCCATGGCGACCTCGCCGTCGCGCACCGGCGGCCGACCGGCGTCGACTCGCAGCGGGCTCACGTGATCGCGCGAGTCCCACGAGATGCCGATCGTCGGTGCACCCGCGTTGCTGATCGCCGTGCGCCCGTCCCGCTCGACGAATTGCGCGTACCCCTCGACGATGCCCTCCGCCCGCGCGACACCGGCCGATTGACGGACCGCGGTCAACACCCCCGCGGGGAGCCGCACGCGCGTCGTCGTCGCGTCCGCGCCGAACGGCGCCTGCGTGCGGACCACGACGTCGACACCCACGGCCGTCTGCGCGAAGACGCGGTCGAACGATCGCTGCAGCGTGTCGGTCAGCACGTACGTACCGCTCACGAAGCACACACCGAGGACGACCGCGAGCGCGGTCAGCGCGAGCCGGACCTTGCGCGCCATGACCCCGCGCAGGCTGTAGCGGCGCAGCACGGCCGCGGAGCGACGCGACTCGGCGAGCCGTTCCTTCCACGCCGGGACCGGCCGCGCCGACACACGCTCCGGAGCCAGAACCGGCGGCTGCTCACGCGTGGGCTCGGGCGGTTGCGCCCTCCGCTGCGGGAGAAGGTCGTCGCCGCGCAGCACGTAGGTGGTGCCCGGACGGCGGGCGCTCCCAGCCGCCGTGATCGGGACGACGACGCCGCCCACGACCCCGCCCGCGTCGCGCTCGGGCCGGTCCGCCGGTGCGCCCCCGCCGTGGCGCGCCGCGTCGATCGGCGTGACGGCGTCGTCGCCGTGGCGCGGGTTCCCGGCGCGACCGGGATCGTTCGGCATCGAGACGCGCTGCTCCCTTCCGGTGCGCCCGCACCATGATGGTCGCTCCGGTGCGCCACCGCCGACGCGTCGGGATCCCTGGTTAGGCTCGGCGCTCCGTATGGGACTCTTGACCGGCCACCGCGCCGTCGTGACCGGTGGCGCATCAGGGATCGGCCGGGCCACCTGCCGCCGAATGGCCGAGGAGGGTGCGCGCGTCGTGGTGCTCGACCGCGACAGCGAGGGCGCCCGACGCGTCGCGGCCGAGGTCGACGGGCTCGCGTACACCGTCGACGTCACCGACTACGAGACGCTCGAACGCGCGGTCAGCGACGCCGCCGGACGGCTGGGCGGCATCTCCGTGTTGTTCAACAACGCGGGCATCGGCAACATCGCGCGGGTCCACGAGTTCCCACTCGACGAGTGGCAGCGAATCGTCGGCGTCAACCTGACCGGTGTCTTCCACGGCTTCCGCGCCGTCGTTCCCTTCATGCTCGAGGGCGGCGACGGACGGATCGTGAGCACGGCCTCGATCAGCGGCACACGGCCCTCCGGCGGCGAGGCGCCCTACGCAGCGGCGAAGGCGGGCGTGGGCGCGATGACGGCGAGCGCGGCGCTCGAGTACGGGCCGACCATCCGCGTGAACGCGGTCTCGCCGGGGATGATCGCGACCGCGCTCACGGCCCCGATGCTCGACGGGTTCCCCGGTCTCACCGACGTGATGGTCGAAAAGACCCCGCTCGCGCGCATCGGGACACCCGAGGACGTCGCCGACGTCGTGGTCTTCCTGTGCTCGGACCTGGCGCGCTTCGTCACGGGACAGAACGTGGTCGTCGACGGCGGGATGACGTTGCACGGCGCGGGCGTCGACGGCGTCCTCGAACGGGTCGAGGAGCTCCTCCGGCGCTCCGCGGGTCCTGCGCGCTCTGCGTGACGGCCATCCCGGCGATGTGACGAAGCGCGGTTGCATCGGTGCGTCGCGTGCGTCCCGTTGACTAGATTTCGCCGACGTGCCCTCGCTGGAGCTCGGCGCGAGCCCGCGCAGCCCGCGGGACGCGCGCCGTTTCATCAACGACGCGATCGACGCGTGGGACGTCGCCGGCGACGCGCGCGACGTCATCCGCCTCCTGACGACCGAGCTCGTGACGAACGCGATGCTGCACGGCACGCCGCCGATCCACGTCGACGTGACCCGGAACGGGTCGACGATCCGCGTCGAGGTCGCCGACACCAACCCGGCTCCACCGGTCACGCGCCCGTTCGACCCCGCCGCACCGACCGGTCACGGGCTCCTGCTGATGGAGCGGCTGGCGGCGCGCTGGGGCGTCGACGCGCGCGCGGGCGGGAAGAGCGTCTGGTTCGAGGTCCGGCGCTCCCCCGGTGCGGGCGCGTCGAGCACCCGGGTTGCGTCGGACACGCTGGTCCGCTGATGCCGGACGCCGAAGCTACAGACGGTGACACGTCGCACGAGGCCGCGCTCGTCGACGTCGTCATGCTCGATCTCCCCGTGGAGGAGTGGCGCCGTTCGCAGCAGCATCACGACGCGCTCCTGCGCGAGTTCGCGCTCATCCAGGCCGCCGCGGACGAGCCTGACGAGTCCACACCCGACCAAGTGCCCGCACGCGTCACCGCGCTCGTGCACGAGCTCGGGACCCGGTACGGTCGCTTCTCCGTCGGCCCCGAGGAGCGATTGCGTCGCGCGGTCGCCGACGGCGTCGAACGGATCGACCTGACGTTCCGCGTCCCGGCATCAGCGAGGGACGCGTCGCTGCAGCTGCGCGCGCTCCTCGACGAGGCCGACGAGTGGTGCCGGCGCGGTGAGCTCATGACGCTCGCGACACCGAGCGACGTCGTCGAGTTCCGGAACCGCTACCTGGACGAGTTCGTCCGCCAGATCGACGGTGGCGCGCCCCGGCCGTTCGGTCGGTGAGACGCACGCACGAGGGGAGCGCGGTGCGTCAGTACCGGAACAGGGGCGCGACGCCCGCGACGTCGAGCACCTTGCGAACCTCCCGGCTCGGGCGGAGCTCGAGCGCGCCGCCCTCGGCCCGGAGGCGCTGCGCGGCCTGGATGAGGACACTCATGCCGATCGAGTCCATGAACGTCGTCGCCTCGAGGTCGACGACGACATCACCCGGGTGCCCACCGAGAACCTCGAGCAGTGCGGAGCGCAACCGCGGCGCCGTGAGGAAGTCGAGCTCGCCGCAGACCCGGACGACGGGCACCGTCCTAGACGCCGCGTCGGCGGGGACGTCGACGTCCACGGAGAACGGCGGTTCGGTCACGGACGATCACCTTACCCAGTCCGCGAGGCGCATCGACGGCGGAACCGTCGACCGCGCGGACCCGCTCTAGGCTCCCCTGCCCATGTCGTTGCGCGGCCGCGTGCTCCTCGTGTTCGCGTCGATCCTCGTGATCGTCGCGGCGGGCGGCGCGGTCGGTGCGACGCTCGCGGCACAGCGCGACCACGACAACACGGTCCTCCGGGACCTCACCGCTGCGAGTCGACGTGTCGACGAGCTGTCGACGACGTTCACCGAGCAGCAGAACGCCGTCGTCTCGTACCTCCTCGGCAGCAACCGGATCATCCTCGACCAGTACCGCGCCGGCACCGGCACGAGCGCCGCGCTCGAGCGCGACCTCCGGACGAACCTCCGGGCCTATCCGAGGCTGCGCGCCCAGGTGGGGGCGATCGAAGCGGACGCGCTCTGGCTGCGCGAGAACGCCGCCGACCGTGCGATCGCGCTGGTCGGAGCGAACCGACAGGCCGACGCCACGCGGGTCATCCTCGGCAAGGACGTCGACGACCACTACAACCGCCTGCGTTCGGGGCTCCGCACGCTGGCAATCGACGTCACCGCGGTAACGCGGTCACGGACGAATCACCGTGACTCGCTGAACCGGTGGTTCTACGCGACCCTCGTCGCGACGCTCGTCGCCGTCGCGATCATGGCGGTCGTCGCGGCGTTGCTCGTCGACCGCTGGGCGAGGCGACCGATCGACGCCATCGCCGGCGCGGCGCGAAAGGTCCAGCAGGGCGCGCTCGACACGGTCGTCCCGTCGGTCGGGCCACCGGAGGTCGCCGCGCTCGGCCGCGACGTCGACGAGATGCGCGCGCGCATCATCCGGGAGCTGTCCGAGACGGTGCGGGCGCGCGAGGCGATCGAGCAGAACGCCGCGGTCGTGCTCACCTTGCGCCGCCTGCTCGAGCCCGGGCCGATCGCGCTCCCGCCCGAGTGGCACATCGCCGCGGGACTGCGCCCCGCGGAAGGCGTCGTCGCCGGCGACTCGTACGACGTGGCGCGCCTCAACGACGGCCGCCTGTCGATCGTGATGATCGACATCGCCGGCCACGGAGCGGTCCAGGCGGTCGCCGCCTTGCGCTGCCAGGAGCTCCTGCGGATCGCGCTCGGCGACGGCCGCGAGCCCGGCGACGCGCTCGGGTGGCTGCACGAGCAGATCCGCGAGCCGGACAGCGAGCTGTTCTTCAGCGCGTTCGTCGCGACCGTCGACACCGCGACCGGTGAGTGCCGGTACGCGAACGCCGGGCACCCGTCGCCCATCCTCACCGCCGACGGCGCGATCACCGAGCTCGATCGCACCGGCCCCATCGTCGGCCCGCTGCTGAGCTCGTGGACGACCGACACGACGACGATCGCGCCCGGCGCCGCGCTGGCGATCTACACGGACGGGCTGACCGATCCGCGCAACGTCGCGCTCGACCAGCCGCCCATCGACCATCTCGTCTCACTGATCGGCGAACGCGGCTGCGCCGACGCGGACGGCGTCGTGCAGACCCTGATGGAGGAGCTCGAGACGGCTGCGATGGGCCGCCTCCGCGACGACGTCACGCTGCTGTTGCTCTGTCGCAGCCCGCGCTGACCGGGCGGGCGAGCCCGTCGCTACGTGTTGACGCGACGACGCCCGCGGAGGCGGATCGCTTCGCGCGCGAGCACCTCCAACGTGCCGAGTGCCGTCGCGGACCACGTGTAGCGCTGCGCGTGCTCGAGCGCGCCCGCCGACAGGCGCGCACGCTCGTCGGCGTCGCCGAGGACGCGGTCGAGCGACGCGGTGAGGTGATCGGGCCCGTCGACGAGCAGCCCGCTGCGGCCGTCGGCGACGGAGTCGAGGTGGCCCGGGATGCGGGTCGCGACCGACGGCGTACCGCACGCGGCCGCCTCCGTGACGGTCATCCCCCAGCCCTCGCGCGCCGACGCGCTCGCCAGAACCCATGCCGACCGGTAGAGGTCGACGAGCTCGTCGTCCTCGACGTGGCCGGGCAGCGAGATCCACTCCTCGGCCATCGCCTCGTGCAGCTGCGACTCGAGCCGCTCGCGCTCGTAGCCCTCGCCGACGATCACCGCGCGCAGGCCGGGATGGCGGTGCTTCAGCTCCACGAGCGACGCGACGAGCACGTCGAAGCGCTTCACGGGGACGAGGCGCCCGACCGCGACGACGAGCGGGTAGGGCGCCTTCTCGCCGCCCGGCGTGAAGCGGGGGTCGATCCCCGGCGGCACGACCGTCACGCGGCTCGGCTTGAAGTGCAGGTCCTCGACGAGCTCGTGCTTCGACGACTCCGACAGCGTCACGACCGGCGTGCGCCGGTAGAGCGGCGGCGCGAGCCGCGACTCGATGGTCTTGCCCGCGCGTGCGAGGCGCGGCGGGAGCGTCATGTCCCACATCACGCCGTGGACGTGGTGCAGCCACGTGATGTGCGGCGTCCTCGCCCACACGGGCGAGAAGAACGGCATCCCGTTCCAGATCTCGACGAGGCCGTCACGCCCGCCATGCCAGCCCATCATCTCGCTGAACGCCGCGCGCGGGAACACCATGTAGCGGCCCGCCTTGCGGATCACGCGGTAGCCGTCACGCCAGCTGACCTGGGGCCGGCCCGGCGCGAAGGACGTCCGCATCGTGACCTCGAGGCCCGCCTCGGCCCAGTGCTTCGCGATCGTCGACGCGTGGACCTCGCTCCCGCCCGCCTCGGGGTCGTCGAGGTCGCGCCACGCCAGGATGGCCACGCGATGGAGGCCCGCCTCGGCCGCCAGGTCCCCGAGCTTGGCGACGTCCGAGCCGGTCGACCGGTCCGTCACGTTGATCCCTCCCGCTCGGCGCCGGACGAATGGGCCGGTAGTGTACGCACCCTCCCGCCACGGTCGCCCCGCTCCGCGCGCACAACCCCGAGGTGCCATGAAGCTCACCGGCGAACGGCCGATGCAGGGCGCGACGCCCGACTCGCTCCTGGCCCTGCACGACGCCGGCTACCGCGAGGTCATCGCCCGGCTCGGGCCCGGAACGGTCCTCGACGTCGGCTGCGGCGTGGGCGACGAGACCGCCCGGCTCCAGGGCGACGGACGCCTCGTGATCGGCG
Source organism: Acidimicrobiia bacterium (assembly GCA_035651955.1). Taxonomy (NCBI): domain Bacteria; kingdom Bacillati; phylum Actinomycetota; class Acidimicrobiia; species Acidimicrobiia bacterium. The sequence continues at coordinate 62,243 of DASRES010000042.1, read as the reverse complement.
CCGACTACGACGCCACGACGGCCGTCGAGGCCGGTCACGAGTGGGGCCCGGGCGGCCGCCGCGACGCCGCGGTGCGCTTCACGGGGATGGACGGCGCGCGCCTCGGCGTGCGCGACCGGTCGATCGACTGGATCTGCTCATCCCACATCATCGAGCACTTCACCGCGCCCGAGGCCCACGTCGCCGAGCTCGCGCGCGTCCTGCGCCCGACGGGCAGCGCGTTCGTCATCACGCCGAACGCCCCCGCCGACTTCGAGAACCCGTTCCACGTGTATCTGTTCACACCCGAGCAGCTCACGTCGCTGCTCGGTCTGTTCTTCGCCGACGTCGAGCTGTGGGGGCTCGAGGGCGACGACGCGATCCGGGCCGACTTCGCGGCCCGTCGCAGCAGCGGCGAGCGGATCCTCAAGCTCGACCGGTTCGAGCTGCGCAAGAAGATCCCGCGCAAGGCGTACGTCTGGACCTACGAGCGCGCGCTCCCGGTCGTGTACCGGGTCCTCGGCGGGTCGAGCTCGGGCGTCGGCTCCGGTCTCGACGAGAGCCACTTCTTCCCGACGCGCGACATCACCGAGACGACCCCCGTCCTGTTCGCCGTCGCACGGGCCCCGCGCGAGCCCTACGCTCCCGCGTGATGCGCCTCACCCTCATCGGGCACAGCTGCTTGCGCGTCGAGTCCGCGGCGGGGACGCTCGTCGTCGACCCGTGGCTGCTCGGGTCGGTGGGCTGGCGGTCGTGGTGGCACTACCCCCCGATCGGCGAGGTCGACCAGTCGTGGCTCCACCCCGACTTCCTCTACCTCACCCACCACCACCCGGATCACTTCCACTACCCGACGCTGCGCAAGATGGACAAGGACGTCGACGTCTACGTCGGCCGCTTCGGTGTCGACGTGATGCGCGGCGAGCTGCGACGCCTCGGGTTCCACCGGGTCACCGAGCTGCCGCACGGTCACCGGCAGGTCCTCGGGAAGGACCTCGAGATCTGCACCTACCAGTACGGGTTCGACGACACCGCCCTCGTCGTGAAGGCCGGCGACGCCGTGATCGTGGACGTGAACGACTGCAAGATCCGCGGCCGCTCGTTGCAGCAGGTGCTCGACGACTACGGCCGGCCGACCTTCATGCTGAAGACGTTCTCGTGGGCGCAGGGCTACCCGTACTGCTACACCGCCGACGACCCCGCCGACCTCCAGCTCGTCACGCGCGACACCCCGATGCGTGACTTCGTCGACGTCGCGCGCCACCTGCAGCCCCGCTACGCGATCCCGTTCGCGAGCCTCGTTGCGTTCCTCCACCCGGAGACGCGCGACCTGAACCAGCACATCGTCACGCCGCGCGAGCTCGCGCGCTTCGTCGAGAAGGAAGGTGGTCTCGGTCGTACGGAGCTCGTCGAGATGAACCCGGGCGACTCGTGGGACCGCAACCGCGGCTTCCAGCTGGCCGACGACGACTGGTGGAGCGACCGCGAGCCCCTCCTCCAGCGCGAGATCGAGCGGATCACGCCGACGATCGAGCGGCAGGACGAGAAGGAGCGGAACCGCCATCCCGACTTCCGCACGTTCGCGGACTACTTCGAGTCGTTCGCGCGCGCGTTGCCGTTGCCGGTGCGCAAGAAGGTCGTGACGCGTCCGATCGTCTTCGAGGTGCCGTCCGCGGGTGCCCGCCCGTTCTGGACGCTCGACGTCCCGAAGGCGCGCGTGCTCGCGCTGCGCACACCACCAGACGACGCCGCCGCGATCATCCGCATCCCCGAAGGCGTCCTGGCCGACGCGATCGACAACCGCATCACGCACTTCGTACAGGGCTCCATGCGCATCCGGACCCATCTGCGTCCCGGCGGTGCGAGCCAGGACCTGGCGTTCTGGGGCCTCGTCATGGTGTGGGAGATCGGCTACCTGCCGCTGCGCAACCTGCTCACCCCGCGCTTCGCCGACGCGCTGTGGCGGAGGCGGCGCGAGGGCTACGACGCGATCGGCGCGCTGTTCGGGCGCGGGACGTTCCTCGAGCGGATGGCGAAGAACTTCGCCCCGCCGGGCGAGGACGAGGAACAGGCCGCCTGACACGCCGCGATGGACGAACGCCGGCGCGACGCGAGCGAGATCGGGCCGGGCTGGCCGCCGGCGCTCGCGGCGCTGTCCCTCGGCGCGGCACTCGTCCACGCGGCCGCCACGACGCGACACGCCGGGAACCCGACACTCGTCGCGCTCCTCGCGGCCGTCGCCATCGTCCAGGGCGCGTGGTCCCTCGCGGTGCTCCGCACGACCGACGCGCGCGTGCTGTGGATCGCGATCGCGGTCAACGGCGCCGTGCTCGTCGCGTATGTCGTCAGCAGGACCGCGGGTCTGCCGGGCATCGAAGGTGCCGAACGGGTCGGCGCGCGCGATCTGCTGTGCGTGACGCTCGAGGTCGGGCTCGTCGCGTCGTGCGTGTACCTGCTGGGCCCGTCGTCGTTCCTCGCGAGCTACCGGGACCTCCCGTTGCGCTCGGCGCTCGGCTGCACCGTCGTGGTCGTCGCGCTCACCGCTGTCGCGCTGCACGCCAAGGATCCCGGCGCGCGTTCGGCGTCCACAGCACGTGCGAGCACCGGCGCGGCCGCCGCCGCGGCGGCTGCGCACGACCACGCCGCGCACCTCGCCGCCGGCCACGACCCCGGCGCGGATCCGCACGCGGGCCACGAGATCGTCCCGACCACCGGACCGAAGGTCGATCCCCAGGCGTTGATCACCGCGACGCGCGCCGCTGCGCTGCGCTGGGCCGATGCGCGCACCGCGCTCGCCGACGGGTACCGCTGGGTCGGCGACTGGCCGTTCGAGCACTTCGTCAACTGGACGCTCGTCGCCGGCCCGGGGACGCTCGACGCGCAGCATCCCGAGTCGCTCGTCTACGTCGGCGACCGCGCCGGACGTCTGCATCTCGTGTCGGTGATGTACATCGCGCCGTGGGGCACGAGCTTCGCGAGCGTCCCGGACGTCGGCGGCGCGCCGTGGCACACGCACCCGGACCTCTGTTGGGACGGGTCGATGGACGAGATCGGCGCGATCCCCGCCGGGGGCACCGCGTGCACGAGCGGGACGAACATCGTCCTCCCGCCGATGCTGCACGTCTGGGTGACGGCGAACCCGTGCGGTCCGTTCGCGGAGCTCGAGGACAGCGCGGCGGTCGCGCTCCACGTCATCGACGGGACACCGATCCCGGCGAGCCTGCCCGCGAGCGACTGCCAGCACGCGCACGCGGCACACGCCGGCCACACCGACCAGCAGCTCGCGGCCGCCGGTTGAGGGCGAGTCTCAGCCCGACAGGTGCGCCAGCTCGCTGACGACGCGGTACGCGCGGCGCGGGTCGTACGCGCGCAGGATCGCCATCTTCTCCGCCTCGACCGAGCCCTCCGCGTGCACCGCGAGCACAGCGTGGTAGCCGCCGAGGTCGCGCGCCGTCAGGTCGGTCAGGAGGGCCATGAGCCGGAGTCGCTCCTCCGCCGGCGCCGCGGCCGCGTAGAACTTCTCGAGGACGGGGCGGATGTCGTCGGACTCCCAGTCCGCCTGCGACGGACCCGTCACGAGGAGACCGCCGGCGCAGTTCTGCACCATCTCGACGGCGGCGTGGTACCCCGACGCGAACGTGAACTTCGCCATGTTCGTCGTGAGCGGGTCGGGATACCAGACGTCGCGGTCGCCGCGGCGACCGCGGATCGCGGCGAGCTCGGTCAGCCCGCGCACCGTCTCGGAGAACGTGATGAGGTGCGTGAGCTTGTCGCGGATGTGACCCGCCTTCCCGACACCGTTCATGTCCGCGATGCGGGCCGCGCCGCCGACGAACGCGTCGAGCAACGGGAGCTTGTAGCTGACCGCGGTGAACCGGTGGTACTCGACGAACGACAGCGCGACCGGACCGGCGAGCTCGGGCTGCTTGTAGAGGAAGACGCGCTCCCAGGGCACGAACACGTCGTCGAAGACGGTCAGCGTCTCGAGCATCTTCGAGCGCGACGACGCCGGGAACTCGAAGTCGCCCCGCTCACCCGCGCTGTAGCCCGACACGTACAGCGAGAGACCCGGTGCGTCCAGCGGCGTCGCGAACGCGACGGCGTAGTCCTCGTCGCCGGGGCCCATCGCACGCGTCGGGAGCACGATGAGCTCGTTCGCGTTCACGCTCGCGGACGTGTGCGTCTTCGCACCGCGCACGACGATCCCGTCGGGACGCTCCTCGACCACGTGGACGTAGAGGTCCGGGTCGGCCTGCTGGGTCGGCCCGACCGCGCGGTTGCCCTTGACGTCGGTCTGCGCGACCGCGACGGCGAGGTCGTTGTCGCGGCACCGCTCGTACAGCGCCCGTGCCCGTTCGTACGGCTCCCCCTGCAGGACCCGCATGAGGGCGAACATCGCGTCGGTGCCGATCTCCTTGATCAGCGGCGGGATGCCCGCGGCGCGGGCCGTCGTCAGCTCGATCGCACGGGACCGGGCGAGCAGGTGCTCGGGCGAGCGCGGGATCCGGTACAGCAGCGCGATCGGCCGGCCGGTGTCGTCGTCGTCGACGACGAGCGAGTCGCGGTGCTCGGGCTCCTCGGCCATGTCGAAGTCGATGCAGGCCATGTCGATCGCCACGCGCAGGTCGGGTTCCTTGGTGACGTCGTCGATGCGGCGCCCGCGGTAGTGCACGACACGACCGTCGCGGAGCGACTCCAGGTACTCGGCGGCTGCACGCATGGGCCGGTAGTGTAGGCATCGGTCCGTACCGCGGCGACTGCCCACCGTGGTGGGACGGCGCACAAACCGCCCGGTAGTCTCGTCGGCTCCGAGTTCGCGCACCGGCGAGGCGATCGCCACACATCGGTCGGGGGAGGGCCGTGCGCATCGCCGACGATCGCACCGACACGACCGACCCCGAGACCGCCTCCGAGCCCACGCCGCGGCGCGCCCGCGCGTACCGCATCCCGCACTTCTCGGCCTGGCTGACCGTCGTCACGTTGGGCGGCCTCGCGCTCCGGCTCACGTTCACGTGGTTCGGGCGACGCCACCAGCCGATCGGGAAGCTCACCGACAACCGCTGGTACTGGGCGGCCGGGAAGATGATCGCGACGGGCTGGGGCTTCGGGAACCCGTTCGTGTGGGGCGGTCAGCACCGTTACGTCCCGAGCGCGGGCCATCCACCCGTGTACCCCGTGTTCCTCGGCACGTTGTCGTGGCTCGGGATCGAGACGCCGTTCGAGCAACGGCTCGGGTCGTGCGTGCTCGGCGCGGTCGCGATCGTGTTCCTCGCGCTCGCCGCCCGCGAGATCGCGGGCGACATCGCGGGGATGATCGCCGCCGTCCTCGCCGCCCTGTACGCGAACCTCTGGATCAACGACGCCGCGCTCCTGTCCGAGACGCCGTACGTCGTGTTGATCTCGCTGTTCCTGTGGTCCGCGATCCGGTGCTGGAAGCGGCCGACGTGGGGACGGTTCGCGTGGATGAGCCTCTGGATCGGGCTCGCGTCGCTGACGCGGTCGGAGGCGATCTTCCTCTACCCGCTGGCGGTCGTGCCGATCGCGCTGCGCATCCCGAACGCGTCGTGGTCGCGCCGGCTCAAGATGGTCGGCGTCGCCGCGCTGACCGCGGCGATCGTCATCGGACCCTGGGTGATCTACAACAACACGGGCCGGTTCAAGCACCACATCTTCATCGTGACCGGATCGGGCGTCGCGATGACCTTCGGCGACTGCGACGCCGGGTACTCGGGGACATACCTCGGGTACTGGTCGTGGACGTGCGGGATCAAGGGCTTCCAGAACACCGATGACGAGACCGTCCTCGACACCGAGGCACGCAAGGAGGCCCAGCACTACGTCCGCACGCACCTCGGCGAGCTCCCCAAGGTGACCGCTGCACGCGTCGGCCGGCTGTTCCAGGTCTACCGCGTCCGCCAGAGCATCCAGTTCGACACGTTCTTCGAACGGCGGGGACGCTGGCCGTCGCGCATCGCGCTCTGGCAGTACTACCCGATCACGCTGTTGGCGATCGCGGGTGCGGTCGTGATGTGGCGGCGCAAGCTACCGATCAGCCCGTGGGTCGCGCTGACGATCTCCGTGATCGTCGCGGCCGCGCTGACGTTCGGCGTCACGCGATATCGGGCCGGCTTCGACGCGGCCGCGGTGGTGCTCGCGGCCGTCGCGCTCGACGCCGCGATCCGGTGGACGCGGCGACGGCTCGGTGCCGAGAACGCCGACGAAGGGCTCACACTCGGGAGCGCCAGATCGTGAGCGACACGCTCGCGGTCGACCGCGACACGAGGGTCGCGGCGAGCCGTGCGGCGCGCCGGGCAGAGGAGATCCCGCCGCCGGTACGGCCGCTGCGCGACGCGACCCGCACGTTCGTGATCGGGCTCGTCGTCATCGCGCTCGTCGCGCTCGCGATCCGTCTGTACTTCGTGCTCGTCGGCTACGACTACTACCGGATCGGTGGTGACGCGATCTACTACCACCGCCAGGCGTGGACGGTCGCGGACGGCAACTGGTTCATCGACCCGTTGCGGTTCGCGTCGAGTCACGGCCGCGTCCGCGCGCCGGCGGCCGCGAACCCGCCGCTGTACACGCTCTACCTCGCGGTCGTCTCGCGACTCGGGTTCTGGAGCGTCACCGCGCACCGCGTCGCGTCGACCTTCCTCGGTACGGGCGCGGTCATCGGCATCGGCCTGACCGGCCGGAAGGTCGTCAACGAGCGTGTCGGGCTGATCGCGGCCGCGATCGCGGCCGTCTACGCGAACCTCTGGATCAACGACGGCATGCTGCTGTCGGAGTCGATGGCCGCGCTCACGGTCGCGTTCCTGCTGCTCGCCGCGTACACGTTCTGGTTCCGGCCGACGACGCGGAACGCGATCTTGCTCGGCGTCGCGTTCGGTCTCGCGGCGAACAGCCGCAGCGAGATCCTCTTCATCGGCCCGCTCGTCGCGGTGTTCCTGCTCTGGGGGATGCGGCGGCGACTCGGGCTGGCGCGTTGCTTCCGGCTGCTCGTCGTCACGGGGCTCGTCATGGCCGCGTTGATCGCGCCGTGGGTGATCTACAACCTGAGCCGGTTCCAGAAGCCCGTGTACATGAGCGACAGCTACGGGTCCGTGCTGTCCGCGGCGAGCTGCGACCAGACGTACCACGGCAAGTACGAGGGCTGGTACTTCAACTGCCACGACGTGATCGGCCGCAAGGGCACGATCCCCGGCGACGCGTCCGAGCGTGACGCCGTCGTCCGCCACGAGGCGGTCACGTACATCAAGCACCATCTGAACCGGCTCCCGGTCGTGATGGCCGCCCGGGTCGGGCGCCTGTGGGGCGTCTGGCGACCCAGGCAGACGGAGTGGTTCGAGGCCGAGATCGAGGGCCGCACGCTCCTCGCGTCGCGGCTCGCCGCCGACACGACGTGGGTGCTCGTGCCCCTCGCGATCGCCGGTCTCGTGATCTTCAAGCGCCGCGGGCTCCCGATCTCCCCGATCGTGGTGCCGATCGTCGTCGTGACGGCCTCGGCCGCCATGACGTTCGGCGTGCTCCGGTATCGCGTCAGCGCCGAGCCGGGCATCGTGATCGCCGGCGCGACGACGATCGAAGCCGTCGTCGCCGGCCTCGTCGCGCGGCGCCGTGCCCGTCGCGACGACACGCCGGCCACGCCCGGCCCGGCGGTCGCTCGGTAGACTTCCGCCGGCGCGACCCGGACCGCAGTGCGTGGGCTCCCGCGCGCCGTGGCGGAGTGACGAACGACGGCAACGAGGCCCGAGGCATGTCCGAGACGACCCCGTCCGACGACCGACAGCGCGACAACCGCGCCAACACCGAGCTCCTCAACGCGGAGCTGCCCGACGTCCGCTTCGCCGACGACGCGTACCTGCGGTGGCTCTACGACGAGAACCCGCTCGGGCCCGCGTACCAGGAGGCGGTCGACGAGGACGGCGTGCGGATGACGCACTACGCCCTCATCCCGCAGGACTACCGCGACGCGAACGGGCCCGTCCCGGGCTGCTACTCGCTCAACGCGGTCACCCGCTCCGGGACGCAGCGCAAGGGCTACTTCGTCACGATCGCGAAGCAGGTCTACGAGAAGGCGGGCAACGACGGACGGCGGCTCGCGACCGCGCTCCCGAACGAGAAGTCCGTCGGGGCGGGCGTCAAGTACCTCGGCTGGCGGCTCTACGGGCAGATGACGATCAAGCTCGTCGTCCCGACCACGCTGTCGACGGGCGGCGTCGACACGTACCCGGTCACGGAGTCGTTCCTCGGGAGCGCGGACTTCGAGGAGCTGACGCGCGACCTCGACGAGTACCCGACGACGGGCGTCACGAACTGCTGGACGACCGAGCAGCTGCGCTGGCGCCTGCGGCGCCCGCACGCGCACTACTCCGTGCACGTCAGCGACGAGATCTTCGCGGTGAGCTCGCGCACGGTGCAGCGCGGTGTTCCGGCTGCGGTGCTGCTGAAGCTGCTGCCGCGCGGCGGCCGGCGCGGCCCACTGTCGTCGAAGCGCGTCGTCGCGGCTGCATGCCGCCACCACCGCACGCCGCTCGCGCTGCACGGCGGGACGAACGAGCACGTCGTGATCCGCGGGTTCGAACCGCCGAAGCGGATCCGACCGGCGCCGCTGTTCATGCTGGTGCGCCAGCTCGACGGGACGATCGACCAGGACGCCGTCGAGCTCACGACGTACGAGTTCCTCGATGTCGACGCGTTCTGATGCGCATCACGTTCACGCTCGACGTCGAGGATCACCGCGACGACATCGCGACGGACCCGCGCCATCTCGCCTCGACACGCGAGGTCCTCGAGTTCCTCGGTGAGCGCGGCGTGCGCGGCACCTTCTTCCTCGTCGGCGACGTCGTCGACGAGGACCCCGGGCTCGTGCGCGCAATCGCGGCCGACGGCCACGAGCTGGCGGTCCACGGCCACCGGCACGTCGCGCTGCCCGAGCTGACCGCCGACGGCTTCCGGCCCGGGATCGCGGACGTCAAGGCACGGCTGGAAGACCTCGCGCAGCAGCCCGTGGTGGGGTACCGGGCGCCGATGTTCTCGCTCGTGCCCTCGACGCGCTGGGCCCTCGATGTCCTCGCCGGGCTCGGCTTCACGTACTCGGCGAGCGTGCTGCCGATCCGTCACCCGCTCTTCGGCGACCCGACGTGCCCGGCCGGTGCGTTCCGGTGGCCGAACGGGATCGTCGAGCTGCCGTGCCCGGTGCTCCGACGCGGCCGGGCGGGCTTCCCCTTCCTCGCCGGGGTCTGGCTGCGGAACCTGCCGTGGCCGGCGATCCGTACCGGCATGCAACTCCTGACCGACTGCACCGTCGCCTGGACCTACGCGCACCCGTACGACTTCGATCCCGACGAGCCGTTCCGCGTGCTGCCCGAGGCCGGCCGGGTCGGGAGCCGGCTGATCTGGCGGCGCCGGTCGGTGATGTTCGACCGCGTCGACCGCGTGCTCTCGGGACGCAGCGCGCCGCCGCTGCGCGAACGCGTCGCATCGCTGCCGGACGATCTGCCCGTCCTCGCGAGGGTGGCCGCGTGAGCGGACGGTCATGAGCGAGGTTGCCGGCGCGCCGCACACGAGCGGTGCCGAGTTCGACCAGGCGGCGATGATCCACCGCCTCCCGCGGGCGACGGTCGTCGACCGCCTGCCGTTCCTCAGCGGGCTCGTGCGCGGGAAGTCCGTGATCCATGTCGGCTTCGCCGACGCGGGCTGTCGGGAGATGCAGCAGGGCGCGGGCACGTGGCTGCACGCCCACCTCGCGCAGACCGCGGGTTCGCTGGTCGGCATCGACGTCGACGTCGCGGGCGTCGAGGCCGCGAAGGCCGCGGGGTACGAGGCCTACGTCGCGGACTGCCGCGACGTCGAGTCCGTGCGCGCGCTCGGGCTGCCGCCCGCGGACGTCGTCATCGCCGGTGAGGTGATCGAGCACCTCGACGCGCCGGGCGCGTTCCTCGACGCGTTGCACCCGCTCGTGCGAGACGGCGGGCAGCTCGTGCTCACGACGCCGAACGCGAACTGCCTCGGGAACGCGCTCGCTGCGATCGTCGGTTACGAGATCACCCATCCCGATCACGTCACGATGTTCAGCTGGCGGACGCTCACGACGCTCATGGCGCGTCACGGCTGGGAGGCGACCGAGTTCCACACGTTCGTGACGACCGTGAAGCCGACGACGTCGTCAGGGCGCCTGCTGCGCGCCGGCGGTACCACCCTGCTGTGGTTCACGCGGACGCTCGGGCGTCTCGGCGCGCCGTTCGTCGCCGACGAGATGCTCGTGATCGGTCGTCCCGTTCCCCGCTGACCTCAGCAACGTCTCGGCCTCGCGCTCCGGGGCGGCCCGCTCGACGCGCTCGCGCAGCAGCGCGCACTCCTCCGCGAGCGCGCGCGTCCGGTCCTCGAGCCGGGAGAGCTCCCACGAGAAGTGGAGCGCGAGCACGAGCAGGAACGTGATCGCCATGAGCAGGAACGTGAATGCCGGCGTCTTGATGCCGACGAGGTCCGAGAAGCGCTCGAGCAGCATCGGGGCCGACGCGAGGATCGCGAGCCCGAGTCCGAGCGACACCCACAGCACCGAGTACTTCGCCTTGAGCCGGTGACGGCGGACGAGCTGCAGGATGAACCCGAGCGTGAGCAGCGCGAGCAGCAGGATGGAGATGTGCGCGCGCAGGCTCATCGCGCACCTCCGTCGAGCGCGCGCGCGGACGCGGGTTCGAGTCGTGCCACCTGCGGCCGGTGTCCGGGACGGGTGTAGGAGGTGAGCAGCACGACGAGCAGGCGCGCGTAGTAGTACGCCAGGCGCCATCCGCGCGTCGACGGCGCACCACCGGTCCGGCCGCGCATGTCGACCGCGATCTCGCGCACGTCGTAGCCCGCGTTGACCGCGAGGACGAGCGCCTCGACCGAGTCCATGTACTCGACCGGGTAGTTCAGCGCGAAGAACGACAGCATCGCCGACGAGAAGCCGCGGAACCCGGAGCTCGTGTCCGTGAACTCCCGGCCGACGAGCACGCGGACGACGCGCTGTAGCCCCCGCATCGCGATCCGGCGGACGCGGCCGACGCGGTACGTCGGCGCGCCTCCCGCGATGAAGCGGCTCCCGATGACGAGGTCGGCGCCCGACGCGACGGCGTCGAGCAGCCGCTGGACCGCGTGCGGGTCGTGCTGACCGTCGGCGTCGAACTGGACGGCCGCGTCGTAGCCGTGATCGACGGCATAGCGGAACCCGGTGCGCAGCGCGCCGCCGATCCCGAGGTTGAAGGGCAGCTCGACGACGGCAACACCGGCGGCCCGGGCCACCCGGGCGGTGCCGTCGGTCGACCCGTCGGACACGACGAGCACGTCGAGGTCGGGCCGCTCGCGGGCGAGCTCGTCGAGCACGGCCGGCAGCGCCTCGGCCTCGTTGTACGCCGGGATGAGGACGAGCGTGCGCCCGAGCGGGGAGCCGGCGGCTCCGGCGACCGCCGTCGAGCCCGGCCGCGTCGTCGGTTCGGTGCGCATGCCGGACAAAGGTTACGTGCCTGCCGGCGCTCGGCGCCGTGCCGGCGCGCGCCGCGATCGCCGGTCACCCTTCCAGCGCAGCGCCGGCCGCTCGACGAGGAAGTAGCTGACGGTTCCGGCGACGAGTGTGAGCGGCACCGCGATCGCGACCTCTTCGACGAAGCTCGCCTGGAACGCGCCCGCGCCCGTCCACGCCTGCGCGCGTCCGAGGAACCCGACGTGGAACAGGTAGAAGCCGAGCGAGATCGTGCCGAGGAAGGTGAGGACCCGGCTGCCGAGCACGCCCCGGATCCGGCCGACGCCCTGGTCGCCGATCATGCCGGGCACGAGGAAGAAGAACGACACCAGCCCGTAGAGGAAGTAGCGCGCGACGTACTCGGTCCCGTGGAAGACGAGGGGTTGCTTCGGCGGCGCGAAGCGCGTCGTGATCCAGAAGAACACGGCCGCGAGCGCCCACGACACGACGATGTGGTGCGAGAGCCACTCGAGCACGGTCACGTGCCGTCCGGTGTGCGCGTGCCACGCGCTCGCGACGGCGAGGATCATCCCGATCGCGAAGATGTCGAGCCACGCGCCCACGCTCAGCACCGCGCTCCCCTGCCAGCTCGGGTGGAACGCGACGACGGCCGCACGGAAGGCGGTGCCGACGACGTACAACGCGGCGACGAGCGCGACGCACCCGGTGATCTTCACGCGGTCGTCACGCCCCGCGACGGCACGGCGCAGTCCCCAGGCGAGCAGCGGGAGCAGCAGGTAGAAGCCGATCTCCGTCGCGATGCTCCATGACTGGTAGATGGGTTGGAACCGTGAGCCGAACACGAGCGACGACCGGTAGATCTGCAGGACGAACGCGAAGGTCAGGAACTCGCCGACGCTGTGGAAGCGCACGTCGAAGAGCAGCACGGCCCCGAGGAGCGCGAACCAGTACGCCGGGAAGATGCGGATCGCACGGTTGCGGTAGAAGCGGGCCGCCGAGGCCGGCGGACGGTCCGCGAGCAGGGCCACGACGTAGGGCCGGAACAGCAGGAAGCCCGAGAGCACGAAGAAGAACGGCAGGGCGACGTCGAAGCGCCCGAACACGGGGCCGAGGACGCCCATCTTGTGCGCGAGCGCGTAGAAGTGCGCGTGGAACAGCAGGATCATCAGCATCCCGATCGCGCGGTACGCGTCGAGGCATCGGAAGTGGGCACGCTTCGCGGGCGCCGCGGTCTCCGCAACCGGTTGGTCCCCGAGGCGCTCGATCATGCCCTCCCCCGCTCGGCGCGGGTCGACCGGCCGCGCGTGCGTGTCAGGACGACGACGCGTCCGAGACGCGGCGCGGGATGACCGGCGCGGCGCGCCCCGTCCCCGACTCGGCAGTGCCGTCGCCTTCCTCGTCGCCTTCCTCGTGGTACTCCTGCTCGACGTTGACGCTCCACACGTCGTGGTGCGCGCCGAGGATGTTCTCGACCGAGAGCATCGCGGTGTACATCGAGTGATCCTGATTGTTGTACTTGTGCATCCCGTTGCGACCCACGGGATACACGTTCGAGCAGTGCTGCGCGATCCACTCGCGCATCACGTCGACGTTGTGCTTGTAGTGGTCGTCGTAGTGCGGATACGCCTTCGGGACGCGCACGACGTAGCCGGCCTCGACACGCGACGCGTCGGCGAGACCGAGGTGGTGCAGCTCGCGCTTGGCCTGCTCGATCAGCTCGTCGTCGGGCTTGGTCCACATCTCGTCGCCCTCGGTCACGAAGAACTCGAGGCCGAGACAGGTCCGCCCGTCCTTCACGAGGTACGGCGACCAGCGCCCGAAGTTCTGGATGCGCCCCACCTTCACGTCCGGGTCGTGGATGTAGATCCAGTTGTCCGGGAAGCTGTACTCCTCCGGCACGACGAGCGCCACAGTCATGAAGTCGCGGTAGCGGAGGTCGTTCGCAGCCGTGAGGACGTCGGCGGGGGGCGGCGGGTCCATCGCCTTGACCAGCGCGCTCATCGGCATGGACGAGACGACGTCGGTGCAGTCGTAACGGCTCGGGACGCCGTCCGTCTCGGCGGTGACCGCGTACGCGCGTCCATTGCGGTGGTGGACCGCGGTGACCTTGCTGTTGAAGACGACCTTCGTCCCTGCTGCCGTCACGAGGTCGGTCGCCTTCTCCCACATCTGACCGGGCCCGTACTTCGGGTAGTTGAACTCCTCGATCAGGCTCGTCACCTGCTTCGACTTGTCCCGCCGGGCCTTCATCGACTTCGGCTTGAGGCCCTCCCACAGCGCCTTGAACAGCGAGAGGTCCTTGACGCGCTGCGCGCCCCAGTCGGCCGACAGCTCGGAGACCGGCACGCCCCAGACCTTCTCCGTGTACGTCTTGAAGAAGTGCTGGTAGAGACGCCATCCGAAGCGACGCGCGTAGAAGCCCTCGAGGTGCTCCTGGTCCTTCGGCGGCTTGACCCGGACCCACAGGTACGACCCGCCGCAGCGCACCGCCTCGACGAGCCCGAGCGTCTTCAGTGCCTGCAGGGGCACGATCGGGTAGTCGAACAGCTTCCCCCGGTAGAAGATGCGGCTCATCCGGGGACGGCGCAGGAACTCGTCCTCGCCGAGGATCTCGAACCAGAGGTCGTCGACCGGCTTGACCTTCGTGAAGAAGCGGTGTCCGCCGATGTCGAAGCGCCACCCGTCGCGCTCGACCGTCCGGCTGATGCCGCCGACGACGTCGTCCGCCTCGAGGACCGTCGACGAGTAGCCGCGCTTCATGAGCATGTAGGCGGCGGTGAGCCCGGCCGGACCCGCGCCGATGATCACCACCTGGCACTCTCGCGACGCGGGGTCGTCCACGGTGGTCGAGGTCGAGGACGTCGCTTCCTGGTTGGTCATGTCGCTCCGCGATGCGTCGGCCGGATGCGGGTCCCCACCATGCCGGTGTCGTCGGGCCGGGTGCCGTCGGGCGCCGGGCGCGCACGCGTGACGCGGGCTGCCGCCCCTCCGGCGGCTACGCAGTGTAGCGACCGGCCGCCGCCGGGTGTCCGGTCCGCGCCATCGTTCGCGACGCGCGAACGCCCTGCTCAGGGCACGTACACGCCGAAGAAGGCCAGCACGGAGTAGCCGACGAGGCCCGCGACCGACAGCAGCAGCACCGGCCGCGCGACCGACTCGCTCCGGATCAGCACCGCCCCGGCGACGACCAGCGGGAACAGGGAGAGCGCGTACCGCTCCAGCGAGTCGAGGTTGTGCGACGACAGGACGAGCAGGAGCCCGGTCCCGGCGAACGCCGTGTACGAGGCGGGCAGCCGGCGGGCGACGACGACCAGCAGCGCGAGGAACCCGAGCGCCCACACGAAGTGCAGGCCGGTCCCGACATGGTGGCGGCCGAGCAGCTCCTGCGCGGAGTGCCAGAGCGCACGGGCCGGGTCGAGGAACCCCCCGCGCGCGATCCCGCGCTGCTGGAGGTGCAGGGGCTCGAGCCAGTCCCCGTAGCGCGCGCCGACCCACGCGAGGAACGTCCCCGTCCCCGCGGCGGGCGCGACGACCGCGATCGAACGCTCGATCCGCTCTCGCGTGCTCGCGCCGCGCCACCCGCGCCCGGCCTCGACGGCGGCCCCGATCGTGAGGAGCGCACCGAGCGGCCGCGTGAGCCCGGCGAGATATCCGCACAGCGCCGCGACCCACCACCGGCGACTGCGGAGCCCGAGGAACGTGGCGACCGCGAGCGCCATGAACGTCGCCTCGGCGTATCCGAGCACGAGGACCGCGGCGGAGGGCGCGATCGCCACGAGCCACACGGCGCGGTCGACCGCGACCTCGTCGTGCAGGTCGCGCCGGACGAGCCGCGCGAGCAGCACCGCGAGCACGAACGCGCTCGCGTTGGCGACGAGCACGAGCGCGACCGCATCGCCGGTGACCCAGCCGACGATCCGCGTGACGACGGGTACGAGCGGGAAGAACCGCAGGCTGCCGTCGAACGAGCGGTAGCCGTGCTCGGCGATGGACCGGTAGAACGCGGCGTCCCACGCGAACAGCCCCTGGCCGAGCGCGACCGGACGCCGGCCGTGGCCGATGTTCGTGAACAGGTAGCGGGAGACCGCGAGCGAACCGACGACGACGACGCGCGCGACGAGCCACGGGACGAGAACGTGCCGCGCGTCGTCGCGCCAGCGCGGCGGAACGGCGGCCTCGACGCTCGTGGTCGCCTCGTTGCCCGAAGCCGGGCGTCCGCTCGCCGGCGGCGCCTCGACCTTGCTCGCCATAGGTCGGCTCTCTCCCCGGTCCCGCAGCCGCGCGACGGTACCGGCCCCGCCGCGTGAACGTGCGCACCGACGGGACGAGACCCCGTCGGTAACGTGTCCCGCCATGCAGGCCGCGACGGCCGTGGGCGAGCCCGAGGCGAGCCCGGGCGGCGTCGACACCGAGCACGCGGCCGCGGCCCGGCGGTTCGCGTCCGCCTGCGCCCTCGGAGCCGTCGCGGCGCTCGTCGTGTTCGCGTGGCTCGCGATGCTGGGCCGCAGCAACCTGTTCGCCCGGCCGCCGTTCTTCGCGAACTTCTACGACATCCAGGCCCGCAGCCTCTTCCGCGGGCACTGGAACGTCCCGACGGGCTCGCTCGCGTTCGAGGGCATCGTCATCCACGGGCGGACGTACGAGTACTACGGACCGTTCCCCGCGTTGCTCCGCATGCCCGTGCTCGCGGTGACGCACCGCTTCGACGGCCGGCTGACCGAGGTGTCGATGATCCTCGCGTTCGCGGTCGCGATGCTCGGCGCGTCCCGGCTCCTCTGGCGAGCGCGCGCCATGCTGCGTGGCGACGCGCCCGTCGGCCGGGCCGAGCTCGCGCTGACGGGCGCGTGGACGTTCGCGCTCGGCGTCGGGTCGGCGCTGCTGTTCCCGGCGAGCCGGATGATCGTGTACCACGAGGCCGAGCTGTGGGGCACCGCGCTCGCACTGGTCGGCTTCGACCTCGTGATCGGTGTCGCGGTCTCGCCGACCGCGACGCGGCTCGCGGCCGCGTCCGTCGTGTGCGTGTGCGCGCTCCTCGCGCGCCCGTCGGTCGGGCTCGGGCCGACGGCCATGCTCGGCATCCTCGCAGCCGGCGCGGTCCTGTCGCCGCTGGTCCGGCGGGACGCGCGAGGCGCGTCGGACCGCATCGTCGGGGGCATACGCCGCGGGTGGCCGATCGCGGTCGCGACGGCGGTCCCGGTCGTGGTGTACGCGCTCGTCAACCACGCGAAGTTCGGCACGTGGTTCAGCGTCCCCTTCGACAAGCAGCTCTACTCCAGGTACCAACCGGCGCGCATCGCGGCGCTCCATGCGAACGGTGGCTCGCTGTTCAACGTGCGCTACGCCGCGACGACCGTGTGGGCCTATGCCCGCCCGGACGCGCTGCGGCTCTGGCACCTGTTCCCGTTCGCCGACTTCCCGACGCGATCCGTGCAGACGTTCTTCGGAGTGCGGTTCGACACGATCGACCGGACGTCGAGCGTTCCCGCCACGATGGCGTTGCTCCTCGTGTTCGCCGTCGTCGCGGTCGTCGCGGTCACACGCGGTCGCGTCCGTCCGGACGTCGCCCTGACGTTCGGCGCGGCGACCCTCGCCGCCGCGATCGCGGTCGTTCCGACGCTCGTGATCGGGTTCATCGCCAACCGGTACCTGATCGACTTCGTGCCGCTCGTCCTCCTGCCCGCGGTTGTCGGGATGCAGTACGCGTTGCGACACGTGGACCGGTCGTGGAGCCGTCGACCACGACGCCACGCCGCCGCATTCCTCGCCGTCACGTTGCTCGCGCTGTTCACCGTCTGGGCCAACGGCGCGATCACGCTCACGTACCAGCGCGTCTACGGATCGATCACGCCCACGCTGCGCACCGGCTTCTTCGGGTTCCAGGAGAGCGTCGCGAACACGTTGGGCACGCGGGGATGGGCGGCGCGACACGTCGACACGCTGCCGCGTGACCATTCCCCGGACGCGCTCGTGGTCGTGGGTCGCTGCGCCGGCCTCTACTGGTGGGAGCCGCGGGCCGGATGGCGCCAGCTCGAGCTCGGCGCGGCCGGCGGGCACGTGCGCGCCGCGGTCGTTCTCGCGGCGGGTGCCCGCCCGACCTCGAGAGCGACGATCGCCACCGTCGGCGCCGCCGCGCCGCTGCAGCTGACGGTCCGCCGCGTCGACGGGTCACACGCGCGCGTCGGCATCGTCGACACATCCGGACACGCGATCGAGGGCGATCCGGTCGTCGCGCCGACTGGACGGCCCGTCGTGGTCGACGCGCTGCTCGATCGTTCCCTCGGTGTCGTCTCAGCCACGCTCGACGGCCGGACCGCGTTGCGAGCTGCCGCACACGTCCCGGTCGGGACTCCGCGTGTCGTGACGACCGGCGCGGCAGGTGCCGTGTCGAGTGCGCGCGCCCTGCCGGTCGCGACACCGCTGTGCGACCGCATCGGCGGCTCGGTCGCCGCGGCCGTCCGTCAGCAGGGACGGGCCGGATCGAGCTCGTAGAGCAGCTCGAACCCGAACAGCGAGGGCCAGGTCGTCGCGCCGAACCGGTCCGTCAGCTGTGCGCACCGCCGCGCCCGCGCGCCCGCGCGTGTGAGCGGCGGGGGCAGCGTCTCGAACGGCACACCTGACACCGCCCGGCGTCGGGCGCTGAACCCGGTGTCGCGCGCGAGGCGCTCGAAGCTGCGGCGCGTGAAGAACCGGAGATGCGACCGGTCGAGGATTCCCTGGCGGTCGTAGTCGAACCG
Source organism: Acidimicrobiia bacterium (assembly GCA_035651955.1). NCBI lineage: Bacteria > Bacillati > Actinomycetota > Acidimicrobiia > Acidimicrobiia bacterium. Next base: position 44,066 of record DASRES010000042.1, on the reverse strand, counting down.
GCCGGCGACGGTCCGCACACGCGGGTACCAGTGCGCGAAGTTCGAGACGGCCACGATCGCCGTGCCGTGGGGCTGCATCAGCCGGCGGACGTCGGCCAGGAGACGCTCGGGGTCACGGACCTCCTCGAGCGCATGACCGACGATGACCGTGTCGAACCCGTCGCCCACGTCGGCCGGGATGCCCTGATCGACGTCGGCCGCGACGAACTTGTCGAGCCGGTCCGCGACGCCGGGACGCTCCTCGGCGTCGACGCCGACGACCTGGTGACCACACCGACGCAGCCGCGCGCCGAGCGCGCCGTCGCCGCACGCGAGATCGAGGATCCGGCTCGCGGGCCGCGGCGCGAGCCACGCGATGATCCGGGTCTGTGTGGCCTCGGTCCCCTGCTCCCACTCCGCGGCCGGCGTCGCGAACGCGGTCTCGCCGGTCCCGAGCCCGGCCTTGTGCGCGCGGTAGCGCAAGACCTCCCGCACGATGTCCTTCGCGTAGCGGACACCGTTGACGTACGAGATCTCGTCGCCGTAGAAGGTCGGGATCGGCAGCTCGACGATCCTCTTCCCGGCCTCGTGGAGCTGCAGGATGATCCCGGTGTCGAAGTCGTAGTCGTCGGACAGCCTCGTGAACGGGACCTCGCGCAGCGTCGCAACGCTGTACGCGCGATACCCGCTGTGCCACTCGCTGAGGTCCATGCCGACGAGCGAGTTCTCCACTGTCGTCAGGATGCGATTGCCGACGTACTTGTAGAGCGGCATGCCGCCTCGGAGCGCGTCGCCGCGGTTCATCATCCGCGACCCGAACACCGCGTCGGCCTCGCCGCGCTCGAGGGGCGCGACGATCTCGGGCAGGAGCTCGGGCGCGTACTGACCGTCGGCGTGGAGCAGCACGACGATGTCGAGGTCCTCGTCGATCGCCCACTGGTAGCCCGTCTTCTGGTTGCCGCCGTACCCGAGGTTGCGCGGCTGGCGGAGGACGGTGATCGGCAGATCGCCGCACACCTGCTTGTAGCCCAGCCCCACGAGGTACGTGGAGTCCTCGCTGGCGTTGTCACAGATGAGCACCGAGTCGATCCGGTGCACGAAGTCGCGTGGGATCCTGTCGAGGACCTTCGCGAGCGTCGACGACGCGTTGTACGCGACGACGAGGACGCCGATCCGCTTGCGCTCCACGCTCACCCCCGCTGGGCCCGGCGCTCGATGGTCGATCGGTAGCTGTACCCGTCACCGCCCGTGGCCACACCGGCCGTTCGTGCGCGTGAAGCCGGTTGGCGCAGGTCAGGACGGGTACGCTGCGCTCGCACATGAAGGTCGTCATCCTCTGTGGCGGTCTCGGGACCCGCATGCGCGAGGAGACCGAGTTCCGGCCCAAGCCGATGGTGGAGATCGGCGGGCGGCCGATCCTGTGGCACATCATGAAGTCGTACGCCCACTACGGCTTCTGCGACTTCGTGCTGTGCGTGGGCTACAAGGGCCAGATCATCAAGGAGTGGTTCCTCAATTACGAGGCCTGGAACAGCGACTTCACCCTGACCCTGGGTGAACCGGGGTCCGTCGAGTTCCACGGTGGGCATCTCGAGACGGGGTGGCGCGTCACCGTCGCCGACACCGGGTTCGAGACGATGACGGGCGGCCGCGTGAAGCGCGTGCAGCGCTACGTCGGCGACGACGACGTCTTCATGGTCACCTACGGCGACGGGCTCTCCGACGTGAACATCGGGGACCTGCTCGCGTTCCACCGCCGTCACGGGAAGCTCGCGACGGTCACCGCGACGCGACCGCTGTCGCGCTTCGGCGTCGTCGACGTCGACGCCGACCAGATGGTCCGCACGTTCCGCGAGAAGCCCGTGGCCGACGACTGGGTGAACTCGGGGTTCTTCGTCTTCGGTCGCGACTTCTTCGACTACCTGAACGAGGAGTCGATCCTCGAGCGCGAGCCGCTCGAGGCGCTCGCGCGCGATGAAGAGATCATGGCGTACCGCCACGACGGCTTCTGGCGGCCGATGGACACGTACCGCGAGACGCTGCTCCTCAACGAGCTGTGGGCGTCGGGCAAGGCGCCGTGGGCGGTGTGGGAGCGTTGACGGCGCCCGGCGGCGACGCAGCTGCGCGAGCCGAGTGGGCCGGACGGCGCGTGCTGGTGACGGGCGCGACAGGCATGGTCGGCTCCGTGCTCGTCGCTCGCCTGCTCGACCTCGGTGCGGACGTCGTCGCGCTCGTCCTCGATCACGACCCGCGGTCCGAGCTGTACCGCAGCGGCGACGTCGCCCGGGTGTCCGTCGTGTCGGGACGGCTCGAGCACTACGCGGACGTCGAGCGCGCGCTCCTCGCGCACGGCGCGGAGGCCGTCTTCCATCTCGGCGCGCAGACGATCGTGGGCACGGCACGGCGGGCGCCGCTCGCGACGCTCGAGACCAACGTGCGCGGCACGTGGAACGTGCTCGAGGCGTGCCGGCGGCACGCAGACGTGGTGTCGGCCGTGGTCGTCGCGTCGAGCGACAAGGCGTACGGCTCCGTCGACGAGCTGCCGTACCGGGAGGACATGGCGCTGCTCGGACGGGAGCCGTACGAGGTGTCGAAGTCGTGCGCGGACCTCGTCGCGCAGGCGTACGCGACGAGCTACGGACTGCCGGTCGCGGTCGCGCGCTGCGGGAACGTGTACGGCCGGGGCGACCTCAACTGGTCGCGCATCGTCCCCGGCACCATCCGGTCGCTGCTCCACGACGAGCAGCCCGTCATCCGCAGCGACGGCACGCTCGTGCGCGACTACCTCTACGTCGAGGACGTGGCTGACGCCTACCTCCGGCTCGCCGAGGCCGTGGTGAGCGGAACCGCGGCGGGCGAGGCGTTCAACTTCAGCGACGAGTCACCGCTGTCGGTCATGGAGATCTACGACGCGGTGTGCGACGCGGCCGAACGTGCGGGCACGCCACCGCTCGTGCTCGGCGAGGCGCCCGGGGAGATCGAGCGCCAGTACCTCTCGGCCGCGAAGGCGCGCGCCGTGCTCGGCTGGAAGCCGGCGTTCGACCTCGCGCGCGGGCTGCGCGAGACGGTCGCGTGGTACCGCGAGCTGTTCGGAGCGGCGACGTGAGCGACGACGGCGCCACCGCGTCCGAGCTGCGCGAGCAGATCCTCGACCTCGCCCGGCGGTACCACGACGTCGCGTTCCCGCCTCGCGTCTTCGTCCCCGGCGTGACGCCCGTGCCGGTCTCGGGAAAGGTGCTCGACGACGCCGAGCTGCGGCTCCTGCTCGACGCCGCGCTCGACATGTGGCTCACGACGGGTCGCTTCGCGGACGAGTTCGAGCGTCGCTTCGCCGAGCGGTTCGACGCTCGCGCCGCGCTCCTCTGCAACTCGGGTTCGTCCGCGAACCTGCTCGCCCTGAGCGCGCTCACCGATCACACGCTCGGCGACGCCGCGCTGCGACCGGGCGACGAGGTCATCACCCTCGCGTCGGGCTTCCCGACGACCGTGAACCCGATCTACCAGAACGGTCTCGTCCCTGTGTTCGTCGACGCGGAGCTCGGGACGTACAACCTCGACGCCACACTGCTGGAGGAAGCGGTCGGACCGCGCACGAAGGCGATCATGGCCGCGCACACCCTCGGCAACCCGTTCGACCTTGGCGCCGTCACCGAGGTCGCGCAACGTCACGGCCTGTGGGTCGTCGAGGACATGTGCGATGCGCTCGGCGCGACGTATCGCGGTCGGGCCGTCGGCACGTTCGGCGCGACCGCGACCGTCAGCTTCTACCCCGCGCACCAGATCACGATGGGCGAGGGCGGCTGCGTCGTCGTCAACGACGCGCGCCTCACGAAAGTCGTCGAGTCGCTCCGGGACTGGGGCCGCGACTGCTGGTGCGACCCGGGCAAGGAGGACACGTGCGGTCGCCGCTTCGGGTGGCAGCTGGGCGATCTTCCGTACGGTTACGACCACAAGTACATCTACTCACGGCTGGGCTACAACCTGAAGCTCACCGACATGCAGGCGGCGGTCGGGCTCGCGCAGCTCGACAAGCTCGACGCGTTCGTCACCGCGCGTCGCTGCAACTGGCGCCGCCTCCACGACGGTCTCGCTGACGTCGACGGGCTGCTGCTCCCCCGCGCGACGGACGGCGCCGAGCCGAGCTGGTTCGGGTTCGCGATCTCGGTCGAGCCCGACGCCGGGTTCGACCGCTACGACATCGTGCACCACCTGGAGGAGCACAACGTCGCGACGCGTCTCCTGTTCGGCGGGAACCTGCTGCGCCAACCCGCGTACACGCACCTCCCGCGGCGCACCGTCGGATCGATGCGCAACGCCGACCGGATCGCGGAGTCCACGTTCTGGATCGGCGTGTTCCCAGGTCTGACCGACGAGATGCTCGACTACACGATCAGCGTCGTCCGCGACTTCGTCGCCGCGCCCGTCCGCGCACGGCGCCGCGCGTCCCGTGCTGGTTGACCTCGCCGACATCCCGGGCTGCGTCCTCGTCGACCTCCGGCTCGCGCACGACGACCGCGGCGACTTCGTGAAGCTCTACCAGCGCAGCCGATTCGCCGCCGACGGCATGGACCCGACGATCGCCGAGGTCTTCCTCTCGCGCTCGGCGCCCGGCGTCGTGCGCGGGCTCCACTTCCAGACCCCGCCGCACGACCACGCGAAGACGGTCTCGTGCCTGCAGGGCAGCGTCGTCGACGTCGTCGTGGACCTCCGCGTCGACTCCCCCACGTACGCGCACCACGCGTGCGTCGTCCTCGACGGCGCAGCGCCCGCCGCGCTGCACGTCCCCCGCGGGTGTGCGCACGGCTTCCAGGCGACGGCGGACGCGTGGATGGCGTACCTCGTGTCGACCGAGCACGCGCCCGACCACGACACCGGCATCCGCTGGGACAGCGCGGGCATCGCGTGGCCGATCCCCGAGCCCGTCGTCTCGGAGCGCGACCGCGCCCTGCCCGCGCTCCCCGACTTCGTCAGCCCGTTCCGGCTCTGAGGCGGCGATGACTACCGCGAGAGCCGCGCTCGTCACCGGCGCGACCGGGTTCGTCGGCGGGCACCTCGTCCGCCGGCTCGTGCGCGACGGCTGGTCGGTCCACGCGCTGGTCCGGCCGCCGCTGTCACGCGCCCCCGACGGCGTCCACGCGCGCGAGCTGCCCTGCGACGCCGGCGAGTTGGTGGAGTACGTCGCGTCCGTCAGACCGACCGTCTGCTTCCACGTCGCAACCCGGTTCCAGGCCGCGCACGCACCGGCCGACATTGCGCCGCTCGTCGCCTCCAACGTCACGTTCCCCGCGCAGCTCGCGGAGGCGGCCGCCCGGTCCGGGACGCCGTTCGTCAACGTGTCGAGCGCGTGGCAGCGCTACGAAGGTCGCGACGCGACACCGACCTCGCTCTACGCCGCGACGAAGCAGGCGTTCGCGGACGTGCTGCGCTACTACGGCGACGTCGAGGCGCTCCGGGTCGCGACCCTCGAGCTGTTCGACACGTACGGTCCCAACGATCGCCGCCCGAAGCTCGTCCCGCTGCTGCTCGACGCGGCCGAGTCGGGCCGGACGCTCGACATGTCACCGGGCGAGCAGCTCATCGACCTCGTCCACGTCGACGACGTGGTGCGCGCGCTGCTCGCCGTCGCCGACGCGCTGCTCGCCGGCGACGCCCGCGGACGACTCTTCGGTGCGCGCGCCGACCGGCCGGTCACGCTGCGCGAGCTCGTCGACACGGTCTCGGACGTGACCGGACGTCGACTCGCCGTCCGGTGGGGCGCGCGGCCGTACCGACCGCGTGAGATGTTCACGTCGTGGCCGTCCCCGCCGAGACCGCCGGGCTGGGAGCCGACCGTCGACCTCCGTGACGGGCTGCGCGCGCTCGCCGTCGCGCGCGGGATCAGCGCGTGACGACGAGCGTCCCGTGGAACGTCGGGTTGATGCTCACGCTCGGTTCGGTCAGCGAGTGGATCGCGTACTCGCCCGGCATGAAGTAGCGGCCGATCCGGCCGAACGGTTGCTGGTCCCCGACGTCGAGGTTGGCGGTGACGTCCTCGATCGAGACGTTGTGGAATGCGGTTCCCTTGTTGACGAACAGCAAGTCCTGCGACAGCCGCGCCGTCACGCACTTCGGCGTGATCCCGCTCTCGTCGATGGTGATGACGACGGTGGTGCCGGTCGCGGCCGGGCATCCGGACGGCGGGATCGTGACCGGCGGGATGACGTCGGCGTTCACGCTGAGCGATCCCTTCGGTCGTTGCGTCGTCGTCGTCGCCGGGAAGTCGGTGCTCGCGTTGCTGCTCGAGCAGGCCGCGAGCGCGACCGCGCCGAGCGTGAAGATCAGCGCCGCGAGCACCGAACAACGCGCGCGCATCACGCCGGCGCGGCGGCATGAGCGCCGCCGCGCCTCGCGCCGCGCCGTGCGAACGCGTCGATCGCCACCGCGGCCAAGACGACGAGCACCACCTCGACCGGTATCCGGAACCGCCACAGCCCGTAGAACACGGCCGCGGTCACGACGACGATGCCGAACTGTGCCAGCAACGGCCAGACCATCACGCGCCGGCGGCGAAGCGTCAGCACGCCCACAGCCGCGAGCGGCACGAGGATCCAGTACGCGGCGTACCCCAGCCACGACACCCACGTCTCGCGGCCCTCGCCCTTGTTGTACGCGACCATCGTGGCCGGGCGGAACACGCCCCAGACGAGCCCCTCACGAGCGGCGATGACGATCGGCAATCGCCCGACGTGGTGCCTGATGTACGAGAGGCCCCGGTGGCGGAGGTACGCGTCGACTTGTGACTGATCGCCCTTCGGCGCCGTCTGGCAGTCGAGCGTCCAGAGTCCCAGGCCCTTCCCGGAGTAGACAGACGGGCAATTCGCGCCCGCGAGCGTGATGCCGTCGTTCGTCGAGAGGTAGACGGGCTTCTTGAACCGGAACATGTTCGGGACGACCCACGGCGCGATCACGACGACCGCGCTCAGCACGATCACGGCGGCGAGCTCGACGCGCCGGCGCGTCGCCAGGCCGCGGGCGACGAACACGACCGGGATCGCGACCGCGGGGATCAGGAGGCCGAGCTCCGCACGGGTGAGGATCGCCAGCCCACACACCGCGCCGAGCGCGACGACGCTCGTCCAGGACGGTCGTCGCGCGACGCGGTACGCGAGCAGGAGGGCCAGCGCGACCGTGAGCGCGGCGAGCGTCTCCGACATGATGAGCCCGTCGTTGACCCAGAGGTTCGGGTACACCGCCGCGATCGCGGCCGCGATCAGTCCCGCGCGCTCGCCCGCCAACGACCGCCCCAGCATGCCGATCACCACGATCCCCGCCGTCCCGATGAGCGTCATCGACAGGCGCTGCGCGGTGTCGTCCTTCGGGAACAGCCACGATGCAGGCGCCATCGCGAGCGCGGTGAGCGGCGGGTGATCGGCCACCGGGACCTTCTTCGGGCAGCTCGGCGTGCCGGGGAACGGGCACGTGAAGCCGCGGCCCTCGGCCAGCGCGACGGCCTGGCCGTTGTAGTAGATGGCGTCGCCCATCATCGGCTCGCCCCGCTTCGCGCCCAGTACGTACGCGACGCGCAGACCGAGCCCCGCGATCGCGATCAGCAGCAGGACCGTCCAGAAGCGCTGCGAGCTCGACGTGGGGGCGCGCGCGCCGGTCGCGACGGGCGCCTCGTCGGCGGGCTCGATCGACGCGGTCGAGGTCGACGACATGGGGTCGCCAGCCTATGTGGTGGGACCCCGTGACGGGACGCCCCGGCGCGCCGGTCACGGCATCGGACGAGGTGGCGGTCCGTTCACCGGCGCGCCTCGCGACCGTGCCGGAGTGGGTTCGTGCCCTGCTCGTGCTCACCGCGCTCGCGGCCGTCTTCCTGTGGAAGCCGATCACGACGGCCGGCTACTACACGCCCGCCGACATCCTCCAGCAGTCGGCCGTCTTCAATCTCGGAGACCCGTCCTACCGGCCCCTCAACCCGGGATCGTCGGACGTCGTCCGGCAGTTCGATCCCTGGTTCCAGTACGGGCGCGACGCGCTCCACTCCGGGCACCTACCGCTGTGGAACCCGTACAACGGCGCCGGCGCGCCGCAGCTCGGCAACACCCAGTCCGCGATCTTCTCGCCGTTCAGCCTCCCCTACTGGGTGTTGCCGTTCCGCGCCGCGCTCGCGGTGGCCGCGTTCCTCAAGCTCGTCGCGGCGGGCTTCTTCACGTGGCTGTTCCTGCGGATGCTGCGGGTGAGCTTCGGGGGAGCGCTCGTCGGCGCGACCGCGTTCATGTTCTGCGCGTTCAGCGTGCTGTGGCTCTCCTGGCCCGTCTCGTCGCCCGTCGTCTTGATGCCGGCCGTGATCGCGGCGGCCGAATGCCTCGTCCGAGCAAGAGATCGCGAGCACGTCGTCCTGGGGGGCATTGCGGTCGCCGCCGCGGTGGCCCTCAGCCTGTTCAGTGGCAACCCGGAAGGATCGCTCTTCTCGTTCGTGCTCGTCGCCGGCTACGTGATCGTGCGCGCGCTGACGTCGTCCGACGTACCGCTGGCGGCGCGCGCAATGCGCGTCGTGACGGTCGGAGCGGCTGCCGTGACCGGCGTCGCGCTGGCCGCGGTGCAACTCGTCCCGTCGGTGGAGTACCTGCACCGCAGCGCCATCTACGTCTTCCGCCAGCACGGCTCACCTTCCTTCCTCAACGTGCACCTCGCCGCGCTGTACGCGGTGCCACGCATCTTCGGTGACAACACGGGCGCGCGCGACCCGAACGTCATCCCGCTCCCGGAGTACGCCGGCTTCTACGTCGGGCTGCTCGCGCTCCTCCTCGCGGCAGCAGCCGTGCTGTCGCTCGTGCGTCGGCGCCGGGCAACCGTCGCGTACTTCACCGGTGCGGCGGCGGCCTGGTTGCTCTACGCGTACGACGTCGCGGGCATCGGCCGCGCGCTGAACCACCTTCCCGGTGCAGACGTCGCGCAGGTCGTGCGCAGCGACGTGGTGTGGATCTTCAGCATCGCCGTCCTGTCCGCGATCGGCTTCGACGTGTTGGCGCGCCGCGACCTGTTGACCACCGCGGTGCAGCGCACGCGGGCGTGGCTGGTGCCGGTCGGCGTGGCCGCGGGCACGATCGTGCTGCTCCTCGCGACGTACCTCGCCGCGCGCTACCTGCGCCACTACGCGACGCCCCGGGTCGCGCCCGGCGTGCTCACGACGCCGGCGGCCAAGCGGCTGGCGCGTGACCAGCTCCTGTTCGTCGGGGTGTCGTTGGCAGTCGGTGCGGCGGCCGTTGCGGTCGCCGCGCTCCGTCGTACACGCCGCGTGACGGCGGTCGCGTGCGGCGTCGTGGTCGTCGTCATCTTCGCGCAGACGGGTTGGATGTTCCGCCGCTTCAACCCGACCGTCGCGCCCAAGTACGTCTATCCGGTGACCCCGGCGCTCGAGACCGTCCGCAACACGGTGGGCCAGTCAGTGATGCTGACGACGGACATCACGTCGATCCCGGGTGACGTCAACCTCTGGTACCGGCTGTACAAGGTCGACAGCTACGACGCCGTGCTCGTGAAGGACTACGACGCGTTGTACCGCCGGCTCCTCCGACCGCCGCGTGTCGTCGTCGCGGGATCGGAGATCGGCGTCGAGGGCGACGGCGCGCCCGTGAACGGCACGACGAGCCTCGCGGCGATCGGCGTGCAGTACGTCGTCACCGGAGGGCCGTACCCGTACGCGCGCCCAGTCCCGGCGCAGCCGAGCGCGACGGACGCCGCGCGCTTCACGGTGACGGACGGCTCGTTCGACGGGCTCAGCGTGACGATCCCGGGACAGCACGGCGCGCACCCGTGTACGTTGACGCTCGCCGACGCGCGCGGCACACCGGTCGCGGAGGGCGCGCGCGCGACGTGCCGGGACGGCGAGGGCGTGTTCACGTTCTCCCCCGTGCGAGGCGCCGGACCGGCGGTGTACGCGGCGACGGTCGCGTCCGACGGAACGCGCACACCGGATGCCATCGCGGTCCGCAGCGTGTTCGACACGAGCGTGCCCGGCCTCGAGCTCGTCCGACGGTCTCCCCCCGTCGGGATCTTCCGCGTCCCCGGCGCACCGCCGCGCTACTGGTCGCCTCCCCACGCGGTGCGGACCAACGCGACCACCGCGTTGCGGACGATGACGTCGCGGCACGCCGACCCGTCGGACGTCGTGCTCGTGGATGCACCCGCGGGCCCGCCCAGCCGCTCACCCGGCGACGTGCGCGTGGTCAGCGAGACGGCCACCCGAGTCGTCCTGCGTGTCTCGCGCACCGATCCGGGATGGCTCGTCGCGCGCATCAGCCGGTTCCCGGGCTGGAAGGCGACGGTCGACGGGCGGAGCGCGCCGATCGTCACGGCGAACTACGCGTTCTCCGCCGTGCGCGTCCCGTCGGGCACGACGCAGGTCGAGCTGCGCTACGAGCCCCACTCGGTACGCACGGGTGCAGTCGTGTCGATCGTCGTCCTCGTCGCGCTCGTCGCGCTTCTCGCGACCGCGCTCGTCGCGATGCGGAGGAGGCGTGGAACACGCGCGGCGGAGCGCGCGCCCGAGCCCCGCTGACCGGTCAGCGCGCGGCGATGCTCGCGAGCTCGGGGACGAGCCACCGGGCGACGATCACGGATCCCTGCCCGTCGAGTCGGACGCCGTCCACCGGCCGCGCGACGACGCCCTGCACCAACCGGGGACACGGTGGCCCGCCCGGGCACAGCACGGGGACGAGGTCGGCGACGACAACTCGGCCCGGATGTCTCGCCGCGAAGTCACGGTAGAGCGCGTCGAGACGGAGGATCGCCGCCGTTCTCGCGGCATCAGGTGGACGGGCGTGCTCCACGGCGGCGTCGGGCGCGTTCGTCACGATCACCAGACGCGCACCGCCCGTGAGCCGCGCGAGCGCGGCATCCATCCGTGCGAGAAGGAGCGCGTCCGCGTCGGGCGTACCGAATCGTACGACGCGCCGGCCGACTCGCTGATCGGCGATGTCCGGCCCGCTGTACCAGACGACGAGGTCCGGGCGGCCACGCGTCAGAACAGCCGCCTGCAATGCGTGAACGGTCGAATCGCATCGTTGCGTCTCCCGCGGCGAAGCACCGGCGGGTCCGATCCCGTCGGTCAGGGGACTGCATCCGGCGACCGCGGCGCCCTCGACGGAGACTCCCGCTTGCTCCCCCAGGACGGTCAGGCCGGCAAGCAGGCTGCACGCGGCTGTGTCGCCGACGACGGCGACGCGCATGCGCGTCGGGAGAGGATCGACCTGCACGCCTGTCCGGCGGACGTAGCTCGCGGCCGAGGCGAGCGACAACGCGCTCGGTCCGCTGCACGGCGTCGGTGAGGTGGTGGCGGTGCCGGTGGCGGCGACGGACGGCGTCGACATGCTCGCCCCGACGACCAGCGCGAGCGCCGCGCAGAGCACACCGGCGGGCGCACCGAAGCGCACGAAGGCGCGTCGCGCTGCTCCCGACCGGACCGGCCGTTCGAGCGCGTAGAACGACACGGTCGCGATCGCGAAGGTGATCGCGAGACGGAGCACGTCGAGCGTCGGCCCGTGGAGTCCCGCTCTCCCCTCGTACAGGTAGACGTCGACGGGCCAGTGCCAGAGGTACAGGCCGTACGAGATCCGCCCGATCCAGCGAAGCGCGCCGACAGAGAGCGCGCCGCGCAGCACGTGTGGTCCCGGTTGCACCGCCGACGCGATGACCGCGGCGACGCAGACGGCGAACACCGCCGAGAGCCCGCGGTAGTAGGACGCGGACTGCTCGCCGAGGCCGTGGAATGCCCACAGGCACGCTGCGGCGCCGGCGAACCCGAGGCCGCGCACGACACCACGAGCGAGCGGCGACCCCGGCGACCAGCTGGCGAGCAGCACGGCGAGGAGCGCGCCGATCAGGAGCTCGTGAGCACGCGTGTCGGTGCCGTAGTACACGCGGGACCAGCCGTGCGCGCTGTACAGCGTCGCGGACAGCGTGATCGAGACGACCGTGCCGACGATGCACGTCACCGTGAGCAGGCGAAGGGAGCCGCGCGCCGCCCGAAGGCAGCCCGCGACGACGAGCGGCCACACGAGGTAGAACTGCTCCTCGATGGCGAGCGACCACAGGTGGCGGAACGGCGACAGCGACGCGAAGAAGGCCTGCCCGAGCGCGGCGAACCGCCAGTTCGCGACGTAGAACAGGCTCGCGAGGCCGTCGAGACGGAAGTTGTGCGCGTCGGGCAGCGCCGAACCGGACGTCATCGAGGCGTAGACGCCGATCACCGTGAGCAGGAGGAAGAGCGCCGGGAGGAGGCGCCGTGCACGCCGCGCCCAGAAGGCCCGGAAGTCGATCCGCCCGCCCCGCTGCCGCTCGTTCACGAGCAGCGACGTGATCAGGAAGCCCGACAGCACGAAGAAGACGTCGACGCCGAGGAACCCGCCCGACACCGACGCGATTCCGTCGTGGAACGCGATCACCGCGAGGACGGCGATCGCGCGCAACCCGTCCAAGGCGGGCTGGTAACCCCAGTGGGGCGCGTCGCGCCGCGTCGTCACCGACGGCGGTGCAGGGACGACGTCGGTGCGGGCCACGGGGAAGACGTACACCACCACCCACCGCGTTCGCCAGGTTGGGGTGCTGGCCCGCAGCCGTGCCCGGCGCCGGCAGCCGAGGCGCGCGGGCAGGGATTCAGCGGGACGCGGCGCGATAGATCGCGCCGTTGCGTGCCGTCGCGACGGTCCTGAGCAGGAGACCGTCGCCGACGTCGCTCACCGTCGCGAGACCGGGCGCCCCGGGCGTGTACATGACGAGGTAGGCGTCACGCACGCGCATCAACGAACGGACCTCCCTGACATTCGACGCGAACCGCGTGTTCGTGGTGCCCGACGTCGGATACACGTGGATCGGGACGAGCACGCTCGGGCGCTGGGTCGCGATCCACACCGCATCGGGCCCGTTGGACACGATCAACGCCGACCGTGGCAGGCGCTGGACCGCGTGTGCGAGGGCGTCGTTCGTGGTCCGTACCGGGATGCCGTGGTCGACGAGGCGGACGGCGTCGGGCACGAACGGCGCCACGACGACCAGCGCGGCCGCCGCGACGCCGAGCACCGCGCGCTGCGGCCCGAACCGGCAGAGGAACCGGTAGGCCACGCCGAGGACGACGAGGTAGACGATCGGGCGGACGACCGCGAGGAACCGCGGATCGAACCCGGTCCCGCGGATGAGCAACGAGTGCGTGACGAACACCGCCGCGAGATACGCGACGACGAACCCGCCGAGCACGACGAGCAACCACCCGGCTTCGTCGCCCGGCGCGTCGGCGCGCAGCCTGGCCGGCCGGCCGGTCGGCTCCCCACGAGAGCACGCCGCCATGGCGACCGTCCCGCCCACGATCACGAGGAAGACGAGGGTCGCGGCCCAGCTCGGTACGGACAGCGGTACGAACCAGTGGGTGAAGTGGGGCCACGCGAACCTCCACTGCTTCATGGTCATCGCGTGATACGCGAGCGGCAGGCCGCGCCCGCGACCGACGAGCGCCGCGAGCAGCACGCGCCACAGCACGAACGGGCCCGCTCCGACCACCAGGACGACGAGCGCGGTCCGCCGCCGTTGCGACCACACCCAGCCCGGGCGGACGAGCGCGGCGACGACCACGACGACGAGGAGCGCGAGACCGAGGAAGCGTGTCAGGACCGACGCCGCGATCAGGGCACCGGCGACGACCGCCGACGCCGCGCTGCCGCGCGTCAACGCGCGCGCGGCGAAGAGGCAACCGGCCAGTGTGAGCGCGAAGAACAAGGCCTCCGCGAGAACGGTCCCGGACAGCAACATCCATGACGCAGGCGTGAAGTCCTGTACGACGGGACCGCCGGCGAGGAGCAGCACGATCGCCACGAGCACGAGCACGCGGGAGCGCGTGAGGACCCACGCGACCGCGCCGGTCACGGCGGTCATCGCGCCGAGCGAGACCGCGCCGACGACGCGCGCTGCCGTGTCGAGACCGGGCCCGAGCCACGCGACGGCCGCGATCGCGATCGGGTAGAGCGGCGCGTGCGTCGTGATCGGGAGACCACCGTCGAACGCGGCGGCCGCGGCGGGAGCGAACGAGTCCGTGAACGGCATCGAGATGGGTGACGTGACACCCTTCCCGTGCACGATGTTGCTCGCGGTCCCGAGGTAGATCGCGGTGTCGTTGAAGTACGCCTGGTGGTGCCGCGTGACGGCGAGCCCGACGACGGTCGCGCCGAGCGCCGCACTGACGAGCAGGACCGCGAGCCACCCGGTGCCGCTCCCCCGCTCCTCGCCGGGGCGGTCGTCAAGTCGCGGCACGATAGATCGCCGCGCCCGGGAAGGTCGCCACCGGCACCAGCCGCACGACCCGCATGATGTCCTGCGCGGTCGCGAGGTCGGTGTCCGGTCCCCGATCGAACATGACGAGGTAGCTGTCCGGCCGCTTCAGTAGCTCACCGACCTGGCCGAGGTCGCGCGAGAACGACGGGTTCGCCCGGTCGGACGTCGCGAACCACCGCTGCGCGACGAGCACGGACGCACGGCCGGCGTCGCCGTACACCGCGTCAGGCGCGTTCGACACGAGCAGTGCGTGTGCCGGCAGCGCGCGGATCGCGGACGCGAGCGCGGGTGACGACGGTGTCGAGGCGACGCCGTGCCTCACCAGGCGCGTCGTCGGCCCGAGCGAGGGCACGACGACGAGCAGCGCGGCCACCGTGACCGTCGCCGCCGCTGTTCCCGTGGCGAGACGGGAGAGGGACCGGAACGCGACGCCGACGATCGTGAGGTACAGCATCGGTCGGACGATCGCGAGGAACCGGGAGTCGAATCCCGTGTTCGCGACGAGGAAGAGCCCGGTCGCCGCGATCGCGATCAGGTAGGCGATCTGCACGACCACGAGGACGGCCAACAGCCATCCGACCTCTTCGTCGTCGTCGCCGTCCGGCCCGACGTGCCACGCGGGGCCGACGCGCCCGCCTGCGATCGCACGGGCGCCCGCGATGCCGGCGCCGACGAGCACCACGGCCGCGAGCACCGCCGCGCCGTACAGGGCCCAGTGCGGCGCGCTCGACGGGAGGAACCACCCGCCGACGAGGCGCACGCTCTCGGCGGGGTGCGCGCCCTGCATGCTGTGGAAGCGGACGGGGATCGTCGTGCCGTGACCGACCGTCAGGCGCAGGACGACCCGCCACACGACGACCGGCACGAGCGCGGGCAGGCCGACGATCAGCGCGGCACGTACCCGGTCGCGCGCGAGCCAGCGCGGGCGCAGCGCGACCAGCAGGAGCGCGGCCACGAGGACCGAGACGCCGATGAACCGCGACACGATCGCCAGACCGATCGCCGCGCCCGCCACGACGAGCGGGACGGTGTCGCCCGTCCGGAGCCCGCGTGTGAGCGGCGCGATCGACGCGAGCAGGAAGACGAGGAAGAGGGTCTCGGCCAGTCCGCTGCCGGCGAGAAGGATCCACGACGAAGGAACGAACGCACCGCCCGTCACGGGACCGCCGAGCAGGAACAACACCATGACGGCAGCGCTGACGTACCACCGCCGTGTGAGTCGCAGCGCGAGATCGCCGACGAGCGCGGTCGCAGCCGCGAGCGCGACGACGCCGACGACCCGCGCCGCGGTCGTCACGGTCGTGAACAACCCGATGAACGCGATCAGCAGCGGGTACATCGGCGCATGCGTCGTGATCGGCAAGGCACCGTGGAAACCCGCTTCTCGCAGCGGCGAGAAGTAGTCGGAGAACGGCAACGCGACCGGCGACGTGAGGCCGCGACCGTGGAGCAGGTTCCGTGCCGTACCGAGGTAGATCGCCGAGTCCGGGAACGTCTGCAGGCGGTGGCGTACGACGAGCGCGACGAGCGTCGCGCCGGCCGCCGCGCCGAACACGAGTGTCACGTGGGCGACGACACCGCGCTGCGAACGCGCGCGCGTCTCACTTCGGACGGGACGGATCAAAGGATCGCCCTTGTCGACCGCGCCTCGAGACCCACATGGTCGGTCCGCGAAGCGAGCAGCGCCCGGACCGCCGTGATCACGATCACCGCGGTGAGGAGCAGCGTCAGCGGCTCAGCGGGGAAGCGCAACCGCGGGTTCTCGCCGTGCTCGAGCACCGTGCTGGCGAACGTCACGAACGCCACGCAGAACGCACCCATCAGCATCCCCGCGCGCACCGGTGAGATCGCGCGGCGGCGGAGCGACCATTGCGCCAGCACGACGACGCCCGCGCCGATCACCGCCAAGGTCCCGAGCACGATCGTGATGCTGAGGTGATAACGCTTCGTCGTCGCCGGCCTGTCGACGGGAAGCGCGACAGGCGGAGTCCAGACGACGTCGAGCAGAACGGTTCGACGGTACACGGCGTCGGCGGTTCGCAACTCCTTGATGTTGTCCGACGGGAACAAGCTCGACGGATATGCCCAGAGCTCGAACGACCCGGCGATGTTCTTCGCCACGGCGAAGGGCTTCTTCTCGATGACGCGGATGGCATCGTGCTGGAGACGCGCGTAGTACGGAAGGAAGCACTCCCAGTTCGCGTTCCTCGGATGCACGCCTCCGATCGCGGTCGGCTTCTGCTCGTCGGCGAGGGCGGGGACCCCGGGATGCTGGAGCTTGCAGCGCGGCGGCTGGAGCGGCGCCGTGATCGTCCCGTCCTTCCGCAGGTCGGCCGCCGTGCCGGGCGGCAGCGCAGCGACGGCGACGCGCCACATGTTGAACCCGAACAGCGAGCTCAGCTGCGGCGTCCCGAAGAGCACCTCGTTCTTCACCATCAAGCCGCCGACGAGCGCGAACGGCACGGCGAGCGTGACGATGTGCCGCCACGTCCACCGGTTGGGTCGCCGCATGAGGAGGGCGAGCACGACGACGACCACCAGCCACAGCGGGTGGAACAGCGCGCGCACGAGGACGGTCGCGGTCGCAACCGCCACGAGGCCGACGAGAGCGCGGAGGCGACCCGTCGCGACCCAGCGGATCGTGAACGCCACGACCCAGATGACGAGTGCAGCCGCGAGGTAGTCGTAGCTGAGCCCGTTCTCGTACATCAGCGTGCCGGGACTGCAGCCGATGACGACCGCGACGACCAACGCCGTCCACTGGTTCAACCCGAGGCGACGGGCGACGTCGTAGAGACCGACGATCAGGAAGACGCCGACGATCTGGAAGACGACTTGCAGGCTGAAGCGGTCGCCGAACGGCGACAGCTGGAGGACGCTGCCGACGAGCAGATTGAACCCGGGCGGCTGCACGTGGAGGTACCAGAGGCTCCGAAACAGATCGTGGCGGAGCAGGCTCGGGTCGAGCAGCGCATCGGCAAGGTGCAGCTGATACATGTCGAAGTGCACGCCGGCGACCCAGTAGTAGAGCATCCGGCTGACGACGAACGCCGCGACGACCGCGCCGACGAACCAAGGCTCGTGGTGGCGCGCGGACGCCCGCTCGTCCTCGACCGCCGCGTCGGTACCGCCGGCCGTCGCGACGTTCACGTCAGCTCGAGAGCGGGTTCGACGTCGCGTCTCGGCGTGATCGCGACCGCGGCGAGGACGACGATCGCGATCTCGACCGGTATCCGGAAGCGGGTGTTGCCGTAGAACACGACGGCGGTGACGCTGACCATCACCGCCGTCATGACGAACGGCCAGATCGGGACACGGCGTCGCCAGAGACGCACGGCACCGGCGATGCCGAACGCGAGCACCACGAAGAACGAGAAGTACCCCACCCAGGACCAGGAGCGCGGCTTGTTCTCCAGGATGTCCGCGTCGACGGTCTGCTTCGGCCGGACGAGGCCCCACTCACGGCCGAAGCGCGCGGCCGCGACGACCGGTAGGCGCGACACGTGGTGACGCGCGTAGTGCAGGGCACGGCTACGCATGTCCTGCGCCGCGACGGACTCCTCGAGGTTGCGGGCAAGGATGTCGTCGAAGCACTGCTCGCCCCAGTAGCCGAGCCCGCTGCCGTAGTACGCCAGCTTGCAGTTGGCGCCCGCGAGCGTCGTGTCCTGCGCCGTCGAGATGATCACCGGATGCTGGAAGCGCGTGAGGTTGTAGAGCGTCCACGGCAGCACGACGACGGCCGTCGCCGCGACCGCGGTCCCCGCGACGAGGAGTCTTCGTCGTGCGCTGCCGAGCGGAGCGAGGATCGCGAGCGGCACGACGAGGAACGCGAGGAACAGCAGACCCTCACCGCGCGTGAGCGCGGCCAGCCCGATGCACAGCCCGAGCGCGACGGTGCTCGCGCGTCGATGCCAGCCGACGATGACGGCGTACGTCGCGAGGAGCATGAGCGCGACGAGGAGCGCGTAGAGACCCTCGGGCATGAGCATGCCGTCGTTGAGCCAGAGGTTCGGATAGACGGCCGCGAGCGCCGCGGCGACGATCCCCGCCCACCAGCCTGCGAGCCATGCCGCGAGGAAGCCCACGGGCAGGACGACGAGCGCACCGATCAACGCGGTGATCGCGCGGTGATCGCGGAAGCTGCGGAGACCGACGACGGATCCGGCCGCGAGGACGATCGACAGCAACGGCGGGTGGCCGGCACTCGGCGTGACGACGCCGTGACCCGAGTCGTCGAGGCGGTACGGGGCGATGAAGCCTCGCCCGTCCGCCACCAGGTTCGCCTGCCGGTGGTAGAAGATCGGGTCGTAGTCGACGAGGTAGCCGGGCTCCGACGGCACGTGCACCGCCGCGACGACCGCGAGCCGGATCCCGAGCGCGCCCACGAACACCGCGAGCAGCGCGTAGACGAACCACAGCGGCGGGCGCGCGGGCCGCGCGAGGCGGGGACGGCGACGACCGATGCGCTCCTGGGTGCGATCGGGCGCGGGAGTCGTGCTGACCATCCGTGCGTCTCGCTCTCGGTCGTCGGGACCCGTCCGGGCGGTTCCCGGGGCCCCGGCGGGCAACCGTCGCCCGGGGACGTTAGTGCGCCGCCTGCCCGTCCGGACGGGCCGACGGTCCGCTCTGCGTCGGCGCGAAGGAGTACAGCGTCGCGGCGCCGGTCACGAACAGGTGCCCGACGGCCGGCGACATGTCGACGTGCCGACCGCCGGTGTCGAGCCCAGGTGTGACCCGTCGGCGAGGCTGCGGATCCCGATGACGTGCGGATGCGACACGAACACCAGCGAACCCGCGACGACGACCCGCTGCCCGGACGACGACGCCGCGGTCGGTCCGGCCCCGGGCGCGCGCCAGACCGGACACCGGTCAGCGCGTTGCGCGCGACGAGATCGCCCGTCGAGCTGGCGGTGACGACGGTCGACCCGCTGACGGCGAAGACGCTCTCACCCGGTGCGTGCCACGGCACCGTGCCCGTGGACGGCAGGAGCGCGGTGTCGTCGAGATAGAGGACGTCCCGCGCGAACGACATCGGACCGGAGACGGGGAGCTCGATCGTCGACGCCACTGATTTGTCCGCCTCGCGGTAGCCGGTGAGGAACTCGACGCGCGTCCCGTTCGACTCGGCGACCTGCGACGCCGCGTACACGACCTTGCCCGGATCCGCGACGACGTCCTGGATCGTCCCGGGCGGCGTCGCGGTCCACGACACGTGGCCGGTGGCGTCGACGGCGACGAGCGCGTCCGCGTTCGGCAGGTCGTTGCCGAGCAGCAGCGTGCTGCCGTCGAGAACGACGCCGCCCTCCGCGAGCCCGACGTCGGGGTCACGAAGGGCGGTGTGGTCCACCAGCGGTGGGCCCCGGTCGCGGCGTCGAGGGCGACGAGGGCCGGCGGCCGCGACGGGACCTCGAGGTCGACGTACTCGATCCCGTTCCCGATCGCGAGGAAGCGCGCCGTGTTGACCTGCGGGTAGACCGCGGTCCAGCGAGTGGTTCCCGTTTCCGCGTCGAAGGCCCTCTACGGCGGACGGTCGCGCGGGGCAACGACGACCTCCCGGCGCTCCGAGCGGACGACGGGACTCGAACCCGCGACCCTCACCTTGGCAAGGTGATGCTCTACCAACTGAGCCACGTCCGCGTGCCGAGTCAGGATAGCAAGCACGCCGGGCCGGCCCGAGGGAGGCCACCATGGACGAGCCCGACGGCGCGGCGACCGGCAACGGCCCGGACGCACGTGCCGCACGCTCCCCGCTCGACTTGCTCGAGGTGCTCGCGACGCAGGACGTCGAGGTCGCGCCGGACGTGCACCATGTGGAGCTGTACACGATGCACGGTCTGCTCACGTTGGTGTGGCACGGACCGCGGCCGTGCGAGGACGTCGTCCTTGCGTGCAGTGGCGCGATGGGCAGCCTCCTCGGGCCGGCGGACGGGCTGTAGCACGACCTCGGCACCGCGTTCACGGCGGAGGACATCGCGACGATCCGCGTGGGCTACCGGCGTCCGGGCGACCTCGGTCGCTGCGTACACGACCTCGCGGCGGCCGCACAGCTCGCGGCCGGTGACGGCGCGCGGCGGTTCGTCGCCGTCGGTCACTCGTTCGGTGGCGCGGTCGCGATCCAGACCGCGATCGTGCTCGGTGGTCTCGTCGCCGGTGTCGTGACGCTCGCGACGCAGTCCGCGGGGTGCGAGACGGCGGAGGAGCTCGGTGACACTCCCCTGCTCCTCGTGCACGGCGAGCACGACGAGCTCCTGCCGCCGGAGACGAGTCTCGTCGTGCGCGAGCTGGCCGGGCACGGCGAGGTCGCGCTGCTACCGATGACGGGTCACCTGTTGCGCGAGTCGGGAGACGAGGTCCGCGCGCTCTTGCGCGAGTGGATCCCCGCGCGCTTCGCCGACGCGCGCGAGTGAGTTCAGCGCGTCCTCACGTACCGGCGAGACGGGCGACGACGGGAGCGAACTGCTCGTAGACGTCGGCACCGACGACGACGTACGTGACGCCCCACGTCTCGCGCCGCTCGACGAGCTGGTCGACGATCTCGTCGACGGTGCCGACGAGCGCCACGTGCGCGTCGAGCGCGTCCTCGGGCGACAGCCCCATCCCCGGCGCGACCGCGTTCGCGAGCCCGACCCGGTCGTCGGTGATCGCGGCGAAGAAGTAGCGCAGCTGGAGCTCGATCTCGTCGAAGCGGTCACCGGCGCCGTCGCGGATCCAGTCGAGCTTCTTGCGGGTCATCTCGGCGACGGAGTCGCGCACGGCGTCCGCGCCGACCTCGCCGGCACGGAGGTTCGGGTTGATGCCCACGACGTCGGCCTCGCGCCCCGCGAGCGTGAGCATCCGGCGTCCGCCACCGCCGAGCATGATCGGCGGCGGTGACTGCACGGGCTTGGGCCGCGCGTCGTAGTCGGTGATCGTGTAGTGCTCGCCCCGGAAGCTGAACGGCTTGTCGCCCCACGCCCCGCGGATCACCTGCAACGCCTCCGCGAGACGCGCGATCCGCACGCCGGGCGGGTCGTACGGAAGTCCGAGCGCGTCGTAGTCGCTGCGCTGCCAACCGGCGCCGACGCCGAGCTCCAGCCGCCCGTCCGACAGGACGTCGAGCGTCGCGGCCTCCTTCGCGAGCACCGCGGGGTGCTTGTAGTCGTTGTCGAACACGAGCGAGCCGATCCGCAGGCTCGTGGTCGCCTCTGCGGCGACTGCCATCCCGACCATCGGCGCGAGCTCCATGTCCGCGTAGTGGTCGGGCATGAACAGCGTCGAGTACCCGAGGTCCTCGATCTTGCGGGCCTGCTCGCGCCACGCCGTCGCCGACGTCGCGTCCGAGCACTGGACGCCGAACCGGAACCGGTGCCTGCTCCCCATGGGCCGCGCAGGCTAGGCGACGCGTCACTTTTGTGGTTCGGCGCGCCTGTGCAGCGCCGAACCACAATTGTGGCGACGCCCGCGCTAGCGGCCCGTCGACCCGAAGCCGAAGACGTCGCGGTCGCTGTCGCCGAGCTGCGCCACCTCGACCCACTCCACGAGCTCGACGCGCTGGACGACGAGCTGCGCGATCCGGTCACCGCGGTGGATCTCGTACGCGTCCTCCGGATCCGTGTTCACGAGGAGCACCTTGAGCTCGCCGCGATACGGCGCGTCGATCAAACCGGGCGTGTTGAGACACGTGACGCCGTGCCTCAGCGCGAGACCCGAGCGCGGCACGACGAACCCCGCGTAGCCGAGCGGGATCTCGACGGCGACGCCCGTCGGGACGAGCGCGCGGCCGCCGCGCGCGCCGAGCACGACGCCGTCGCGCGCGTGGAGGTCGTAGCCCGCGTCGCCGTCGTGGTGCTGGAGCGGCAGCGGGAGCGACGGATCGAGACGCTGGATGTGGACGTGCACGCGCGCAATCCGTCAGTCGGCGTCGAGATCGCCGGCGAGCTCGGCGCGCTGCTCGTCGGTCAGCTCGACGACGGCGTCGTAGTGCGGGTGGTCGACGACGATCCGCGCGCCCCGCTCCTTCAGCGCCGCGGCTTGCTCGGGCGCGAAGCGGAACTTCAGGTAATGGACGGTCGTGGTCGTCTCCTCACGCGTCAGGCGGTCCTCGTCGAGCGGCTCGGCCGGTACGACGGACCCGTCGTGCAACCAGATCGACACGGCGCGCTGGATGCCGACGAGCTTCGGCAACCACTCGTACAGCCGTTCCTTGTCGTCGATCTCGATGAACAGCGTCGCGGACAGCTCGCCCGGATCGGGAACGAGCTCGTTGTACGTCGCGACCTCGTGCTCGATCTGCTCGTCGGTGATCATCCGCTCGACGCGCGCCATCTCCTGCACCTGGAAGCGCATCGTGTCGGTGTTCTCGAACGTGATCGTCATCAGATCGCCCAGGTGGATGCGGCGGCGCTTCTTCATGGCGATGATGCGCGCGCGGAACTCGGGCCGCTCACGTTCGTACGCGCGCTGGTCCTTGATGTCGTCGATCGTGAGCTTCCGCATCACGTGCCTCCCGCGCTCGTGTCGTGACACACGACGGCCCCGGCGCGAGACCGGGGCCGTCGGCGTGGATCGCGTGCGACCGAGCCCGTCGTTACTTGCCGACCTGCTCGAGACCCTGCGTGAAGCGGCCCGCGTGGCTCTTCTCGGCGCGCGCGAGCGTCTCCAACCACTCGGCGACCTCGTCGAAGCCCTCGTCACGAGCCGTCTTCGCGAAGCCCGGGTACATCTCGGTGTACTCGTACGTCTCGCCCTCGATCGCCGACTTGAGGTTGTCGCTCGTGGCGCCGACCTTCACGCCGGTGACCGGGTCACCGACCTCGGCGAGGAAGTCGAAGTGGCCGAACGCGTGGCCCGTCTCACCCTCGGCGACCGACCGGAACAGCGCAGCGATATCCGGGTAGCCCTCGACGTCGGCCTTCTGCGCGAAGTACAGGTACCGGCGGTTCGCCTGGCTCTCGCCCGCGAACGCGGTCTTCAGGTTGTCGTGGGTCTTGCTGCCACTCAGCTTGGCCATGTCACTCCTTCTCGTTGGGACGCTCGTTGGGACGCTCGGTTGGATCATCGTTTCGACGCCTCGGATGATCGGTCGTCGACGCGCACTCCCCGCACAGGCCGCGGTAGACGACCTCGACCGACTCGACGGAGAAGCGGCGACGGTAGCGGGCGGGCAGCGCGGGCACCGGAGCGTCGGCCGGGATGTCCCGCACCATGCCGCACCGGGAGCACACGACGTGATGGTGCGCGGTCTCGACGTTGGGGTCGACGCGCAAGCTGCCGGTGCCGACGTCGAGCAGCGTCACCTCGCCCATCGCCGCGAGGTCGTTGACGGTCTGGTACACGGTCTTGAGCGAGATCGTCGGCATCTCCGCCCGCGCCGCCTCGTAGAGCGCGTCGACGGTCGGATGGCGGTCGTTGTCGGCGAGCAGCCGGAAGAGGCACTGGCGCTGCGGCGTGACCCGCAGGCCGTCCTCCCGGAACCGCGCCGTGAGCTCCGTCTCGCTCCTCACGCCGACCACGCTATCAACAAAGGTTGTCAACTAGCAAACGCTACCGATTGGCCGTCGCGGTCGGCCCCAGCCGGCGTCGCAGCTCGTCCTCGTAGGCGCGCACCTCGGGACCGGCGAAGCGCGCCTTGAGCTCACGCAGGACCGGGTACCCGGCGTCGCGCTCGGCGTCCCACTCGTCGGCGAAGCGGCCGGTGTCGATGTCCTCGACGAGCGAACGCATCGTCGTCAGGATGTCGACGCCGTCGTAGCGGCCGCGCCGCGTGAGCTGCCCGTACTGACTCGTGGGCGAGTGGTACTCGGACTGGCGCGCGTAGCCCTCTTCGCGCAGCAACCGGTAGGTGCGCTCGACCTCGCCGGACAGGACGAGCTCGGTGACGACGGCTTCGATTGGGATGCCGTGCTCGAGCATCACCTCGACGAACGCGTTGTTGACGTGCGTGAGCGCGGGCGACAGCGCCTGCTCGACCGCCAGGTCGAGCAGCGCCTCCTGCTTCGGCGTCATCTCGATCGCACCCTGCCGGAGCCCGCCGATCGCCTTCGCGACCGCGAGCGTGCGCGTGAGCGCGCGACCGGTCGTGTCGCGGTGCACGCCGACCGCGGTGATGAACCCCACGCCCTCCTCGTAGCAGCGGCGCACCTCGGGGCCGAGCATGCGCGGCGCGACCATCCCGACGTCGCACGCGGGATCGAGTCGCCCGAACGCCGGCGTGTACCCGCTCGCCACGACGACCAGGGCGTCGTCGCGTGGCGCGAGCGGCAGCGACGGGATCACGTCGTCGGGCACCAGCACGCAGATGACGTCGGCACGGGACGCGTCGGCAAGCTCGCCGGGCTCGAAGCCCTCGCGCGCGGCTTGCTCGCGCGTCTCGTCGGCCCGCACGCACACCTGCACGTCGAGCCCCGAGTCGCGGAGGTTGAGCGCCCACGACCGTCCCTGGTTGCCGTACCCGACGACCGCGACACGCGACCCCGCGATCGCGCCCAGGTCGCCGTCGTCCTCGTGGTAGATCGTCGTCACGTCGCTCCTCCCCTTCCGCGTTGGTACACAAGTCGTTGCTATGACCGCGAGTCGTGTACCAACGGGTCGATCATGAGGTCTGTCGCGCGAGCCATGCCTCGCGCAGCTTCGGCTTGCGGACCTTGCCGTTCGGGTCGCGTGGCACCTCGTCGACGAACTCGACGATGCGCGGCCGCTTGTAGTCGGCGAGCTTCTCGCGCACCCACGCGACGACGGCGTCCTCGTCGAGCGCCGCGCCGTCACGCTTCTGCACGACCGCGAGCAGCACCTCGCCCCAGCGGTCGTCCGGCACGCCGAGCACCGCGCAGTCGACGACGTCCGGGTTGCGCAACAGCACGTCCTCGACCTCGCGCGGGTAGATGTTGACGCCACCCGAGATGACCATGTCGCTCTTGCGGTCGGTGAGGTACAGGTAGCCGTCCGCGTCGAGGTAGCCCGCGTCGCCGACCGTGAAGAACCCACCCCGGTGCGCGGACGCCGTCTTCTCGTCGTCGTTGTGGTAGCGGAAGCTCGACGCGGCGGGCTTCGCGTACACCGTGCCGACCTCACCCGGCGGGAGCGCGTTGCCGTCGTCGTCGAGGATGACGAACTCGTTGCCCGGGAACGGCCGGCCCACGCTGCCCGGGTGCGCGAGCCACTCCTGCGGGCTGATGACGGTGCCGCCGCCCTCGGATGCCCCGTAGTACTCCCACACCTTGTCCGCGCCGACGAAGTCCATGAACGCGCGCTTCAGCGGGACGGGGCACGGCGCGGCCGCGTGCACGACGACCTT
Organism: Acidimicrobiia bacterium; assembly: GCA_035651955.1. NCBI lineage: Bacteria > Bacillati > Actinomycetota > Acidimicrobiia > Acidimicrobiia bacterium. The sequence goes on along the minus strand of DASRES010000042.1, from coordinate 18,511 downwards.
CAGCGACGAAAGGTCGGCGCGCGCCCGCACGTCCTCGGGGAGCTCGAGGATCCGCGTGAAGTTCGCCGGGACCATGTGCACGTTGGTGATCCCGTACCGCTCGATCAGCTCCAGGGCACGCGGCGCGTCCCACTTGCGCATGATCACGACCGACCCGCCGAACGCGAGGTGCATCTGCGCCCAGAACAACGGACCGGAGTGGTACGACGGGCCGACGAGCAGGTGCACGTCGTCGGGTGTCAGTCCCCAGCCCGTACCGGACGCGGCAACGCCGTCCGCCCGTCGCCGGAAGTCGCCTTCGCCGATCGCGACGCCCTTCGGTCGCCCCGTCGTGCCGGACGTGTACGCCATCGTCGTCGGCCACGCGTCACCGATGGTCGCGTCGTCGTCGACCTCGCCCTCGGGCCCCGCGGCCAGCGCGGCCTCGTAGTCGCCGTGTTCGCCCACCACGAGCCGTGGGACCTGCGGCACGCCGTCGAGCGCACCCTGCAGCTCGTCGGCGACGACGACCGCGGTGGAGCTCGAGTCGCTGACGAGCCAGCCGGCCTCGTCCGCCTTGAAGTGGATGTTGACCGGCACGACGACGGCGCCGAGGCGGCCGCACCCGTGCAGCGCTTCGAAGAACTCGATCGAGTTCGGGAGCAGGATCGACACCCGGTCCCCGCGCCGCACGCCGAGGCGGTGGAGCGCGTGGGCGCAGCGCCGGGACCGGTCGTCGAGCTGCGCGTACGTACGCGTCTCGCCGGTCTCGGCCTGCGTGAGCGCGACCTTGTCCGGCGTCTCACGCGCCCACGCACGGACACCGGACCGGTTGCCCGAACCTGACATGTCCGTCATCATGCCGCGCGATGCCCGGTCTGCTCATCGGCGACGTGATCCGGCGCGCCGCCCGCGTCGTCCCGAGGCGGTTGGCGGCGACGCTCGGCGACGCCGAGCTCACGTTCGGGGAGCTCGACGAGCGGTCGAACCGGGTGGGCCATGCGCTGCGCGGGATGGGGATCGCGCACCGGGACCGGGTCGCGTGGTGGGGCGACACGTCGCTCGACGTGATGCCCGTCTTCGGCGCCCTCGCCAAGCTCGGTGCGGCGTTCGCGCCCGTGAACGCGCGCCTCGGTGCGGCGGAGGCGGCCGAGGTCGTCGCGTACGCCCGGCCGCGCATGCTGGTGGTCGACGCTGCGCACCGCGAGATGGTCGACGGTTGGGACGTCCCCGTCGTGACGCACGACGAGCTGGCGCGCGCCGCGGACGGCGCGAGCGCCGACGACGTCGACGAGCCCGCGCTCGACGAGCGCGACACGCACGTCGTGTTCTTCACGAGCGGCAGCACCGGCCGGTCGAAGGGGGTCGTGATCTCGCACCGCGCCAGCGCGCTGCGCAGCTATCCGACACCCATCGACGACCGCGACGCCGCGACGGTGTGCATGTTTCCGCTGTTCCACATGGCCGGCTGGTCGATGGCGCTCAACGCGTGGCAGACGCGGGCGCCGTTGCACCTCGTCACGACGGCCGACGCCGACGCGCTCCTGTCGACGGTCGAACGACGGCGCGCGACACGGCTGTACCTGATCCCCGCGGTCTGGTCGCGCGTGCTCGACGCCGACCTCTCGCGCCACGACCTGTCGACGTTGACGGAGACGGACACCGGGACGTCTGCGACGCCGCCCGAGCTGCTCGCCGCGATCCGCGACGCGTTCCCGCAGACGGTCACCCGCGTCTACTACGGCTCGACCGAGGCCGGGCCGGGCACGCTCCTCCCGCACGCCGACGTGCTGCGCAAGCCCGGCTCGGTCGGCCTGCCGGCGCGCGGCGTCGACGTGCGGCTCGCGGACGACGGCGAGGTGTGCATCCGGAGCGAGCTCCTCATGGACGGGTACTTCGACAACGCCGACGCGACCGCGGCGGCGCTGCGCGATGGCTGGTACCACAGTGGCGACCTCGGCGCGCTCGACGACGAGGGCTACCTCTCGATCGTCGGGCGCGCGCGTGACGTGCTGCGGACCGGTGGCGAGACCGTCGCGCCCGGCGAGGTCGAGGTCGCGCTGGCGGACCATCCCGCGATCGCGGAGATCGCGGTCGTCGGCGTGCCCGACGCGCGGTGGGGCGAGATCGTCTGCGCCGTCGTCGTGCTCGCGCCCGGTGCAAGCGCGTCAGCGGTCGACGTCGACGCCCTCCGCCGCCACTGCGACGGGCGGCTCGCGCCGTTCAAGCACCCCCGCCGCGTCGAGCTCGTCGACGCGCTCCCCCGCACTCCCGCGACCGGCCAGGTCCAGCGGACTCTGATCCTCGAGCGCATCCTCAGCCGAGGGTGACCGCACCCTTCGGCGACGCCCGTCGTCCTCGACTCGCGACGCCGGGCGGAATAGCATTCCCGATATGCGGAACGCTGTTCCCGACGCGCCCCCCGTGGGGGATCCCGTCGCCCGGCGCGTCGCGGGCCGGGGCGTGGAGCGACGGCAGGAGGTGTACGCGACCGAGGTCCGCCGGCTGCTGGACGCCGCGTTCGCCGTGATGCGCGACACCGGCGACCTCGACCCTCGCGTCGGCGACATCGTCCGGTGGTCGGGCCTGTCGAACCAGGCGTTCTACCGGCACTTCGAGAGCAAGCACGCGCTCCTCCTCGCCGTCCTCGAGGACGGGCAGCGCCAGCTCGTCGACTACCTCGAGCACCGCATGTCGGCCGTGGGGCCGGGCATCCCCCGCATCCGGCGCTGGATCGAGGGCGTGCTCGAGCAGGCCCGCAACGCGGACGCCGCCGCCCGCACCCGGCCGTTCGCGCTCAACGCGGCGCGCCTGCGCGACCGCTTCCCCGCCGAGACCGAGCACGCGACGGATCTCGTCGTCGCGCCGTTGCGCGACGCGATCCGTGACGCGGGTGGCGACCCCAGGCGGGATGCCGACGCGGTGTACCAGCTCGCGATGGGGACGATGCACGCGCATCTCGTCGCGCGCACCCACCCCGACACGCGTGACGTCGCCCACCTCGTGCGGTTCGCGCTCGCCGGCATCGGCGGCGCAGAGGGTGACGGAGACCGACCGTGACCGAACGCGAGCTGCTCCTCACCGGGATCGGCGGCCAAGGTGTGCAGCTCGCCGCGCAGGTGGTGGCGCGCGCGGCGACGATCGAGGGCCGCTACGTCGCACTGTTCGGCGTGTACGGCGGCATGATGCGAGGCGGCAACACCGATGCGTCCGTGGTGGTCGGCGACGCGCCACTCCAGTCCCCGCCTCTCGTGTCGCACGCGTGGTCGGCCATGGCCATGCACGACGAGTTCTGGGCGTCGCTCGAACGCAAGCTGCGCGCCGGCGGCATCGTGCTCGTCAACGACGCGACGTTCACCGCACCACTCGACACGTCGACGTACCACGTCGTCCGCGTCCCCGCGACCGACATCGCCGCGCAATTGGGGAACCCGCTCGGGGCGTCGATGGTGATGACCGGCGCCTACAGCGGCATCACCGGCCTCGTCACGCTCGACGCCGTCGTCACCGGCATGCGCGAGTCGATCCCGCCGTACCGTCGTCAGCACGTCGCGGCGAACGAGGACGCGCTGCGCGCGGGCTTCGAGCACGTCGACCGGCTGTCGTTCCCCGCGTGGGAGCAGACGACGAGCAAGGCGAGCACCGGGGCGTCGGCGTGACCGTCGTCCGCAGCCGGGGCACCGTCCGCATCGACGTCGATACGTGCAAGGGATGTGAGCTGTGCATCACCGCCTGCCCGCCGCGCGTGCTGTCGATGTCGAGCGAGGTGAACCACCTCGGCTACCGGTACCCGCAGCTGCACCCCGGCTGCACGGGCTGCAATGCGTGCCGTGACGTCTGCCCGGACTTCTGCTTCGAGGTGTACCGCTTCGACGCGCCGCTGCTGACGGAGGTCGCGGAGTGAGCGCGATCGCGCCGACGCGCCGCCTGATGGAGGGCTCCGAGGCGATCGCGTCGGCGGCCATCGCGGCGGGGTGCCGGTTCTTCGCCGGCTACCCGATGACGCCCTTCACCGAGGTGCTCGAGCACTTCGCCCGCCTTCTCCCCGAGGTCGGCGGGGTGTGCGTCAACGCCGAGAGCGAGCTCGAGGCGGTGGGCATGGCATGGGGCGCGCTCGCGACCGGCGCGCGCGCGGCGACGGGCTCCACCGGTCAGGGCCTCTCGCTGATGCAGGAGTCGTTCTCGGAGATCACGCTCGCGCAGCTACCGCTCGTCGTGTTCAACATGGCGCGCGGCCAGCAGGACTACTTCCAGGCGACGCGGGGTGGCGGCCACGGCGACTACCGCCACATCGTCCTCGCCCCGTCGGACATCACCGAGGCGGCCGAGCTGACGCAGCTCGCGTTCTACCTCGCCGACCGCTGGCGGCATCCCGTGCTCGTGTACGGCGATTACCTCACCGCGCACATGCAGGAGGCGGTGTCCGTCGAGCGCGTCGACCTCGGTCCGCTGCCCGACAAGGACTGGGCGGTCGACGGGTCGCGCAACGGGACCGGCCGGTCGCGGAGCGTCTCGCCGCTCGGGCTCGGCAAGGTCGGGCAGGACGCGCCCGGGATCGAGCGCCACCTGCGTGCCGTCGTCGCCAAGCAGGAGCGCATCGCCGCGCAGGAGGTGCGCGTGGACACCGCGTTCACCGACGACGCCGAGACGGTCGTCGTCGCGTTCGGGACGCCGGCGAAGTTCGTGAAGTACGTCGTCCACCAGTTGCGCGCCGAGGGCGAGCGCGTCGGCTACGTCCGCCCGATCACGCTGTGGCCCTTCCCGTACGAGGCCGTCGCCCGCACGGCGGAAGGCGCGCGCGCGGTCGCGACGTTCGAGCTGTGCGCGGGGCAGATGATCGACGACGTCCGGCTCGGCGTGCTCGGCCGTGCGCCGGTCGTCGGGATCGGCGGCATCTCGACGGACGGATCCGGGTTCGGTGTCGGCCCGCTCCTCGACGCCGAGATCATCCGCGAACGCGTGCTGGCAGTGCACCGCCACGGTGCTGACGCGGTGCTCCCGCCCTTGCCCGTCAACGACAGGGGGTAGGTGGTCCATGGTCGACGCAGGTCGTCCCGTGCTCGACACGTCCGCCGAGCCCGTCGGCGCGCACAAGGTCGGCGACTTCAAGCCCGACCTCCTGCTCACGCAGGAGCACCACCTGTGCCCAGGATGCGGCGAGCCCCTCGCGCTGCGCATCCTCCTCGAGACGTTGCAGGAGCTCGGCGTCGCGCAGCGCGCGGTGATGGTCGCGGGCATCGGCTGCTACACGAGCTTCTCCGCGACGGTCGACGTCGACCTCGTCCAGGCGCTGCACGGGCGCGCACCGTCGGTCGCGACGGGTGTGAAGCGCATGCTGCCCGACGGCGTGGTGTTCACGCTGCAGGGCGACGGTGACATGGTGAACGAGGGCCTCCAGGAGGTGCTGCACACCGCGGCACGCGGCGAGCGGGTCACGTGCGTCCTCCTGAACAACGGCGTGTTCGGTGAGACGGGCGGGCACATGACGGCGACGAGCGTGCTCGGGCAACGCACGAAGAACACGCTCGACGGGCGGGATGCCGCGTACCACGGCTATCCGATCCTGATCGGCAACCTCATCGCGACGTTGCAGGGCGCGGCGTACGTCGCGCGCGGCTCGGTCAACAACGCGGGTTCCGTCGCGCGCACGAAGAAGATGCTGCGGCGCGCGTTCGAGACGCAGCTGCGCGGTGACGGCTTCTCGTTCGTCGAGGTGCTCACGATGTGCCCGACGGGATGGTTCGTCCCCACCGCGGAGGGTCCGGGCTACATGACCGAGACGCTCGGCGAGGTCCACGTCGTCGGCGAGCTCAAGACCGTTCTGTGAAGCCTCAGACACACCACGTGTGCATGACGCTTCACAGAAGGAGGGGTGGGCGCCGGTGAACTTCGAGTACCCGCCCGAGGCGGAGGCGTTCCGGGCCGAGGTGCGCGCGTGGCTCGACGCGAACCTGACCGACGACGTCCGCGGCCTGTCGGTCATCGGCGCGACCGACGACGAGATCGCCCGGCTGCGTGACTGGAACCGGAAGCTCGCGGACGCGCGCTTCGCCGCCATCGCGTGGCCCGAGGAGTACGGCGGGCGAGGCGCGGGCGTCATGGAGCAGGTCGTCCTCGCCGAGGAGCTGCACCGTGCGGGCGCACCCGGCACGATGAACCCGATCGGGCTGTCGAACATCGCGCCCGCGATCATCGAGCACGGGACCGAGGAGCAGAAGCGGACGCTGCTCCCCCGCATGCTGCGCGGGGACGACGTGTGGTGTCAGGGCTTCTCCGAGCCCGACGCCGGGTCCGATCTCGCGTCGCTGAAGACGGCCGCGGTGCTCGACGGCGACCACTTCGTCGTGAACGGGCAAAAGACGTGGAACACGCTCGGGAACCTGGCGGGGTGGTGCGAGCTGCTCGTCCGCACGGTCCCGACCGCTCCGAAGCACAAGGGCATCTCGTGCCTGCTCGTCGACATGACGCTGCCCGGCATCGAGGTCCGTCCGCTCGTCACGATCACGGGTGACGCCGAGTTCAACGAGATCTTCTTCACGGACGTGCGCGTGCCGCGCGACGCGCTGCTCGGGCCGTTGCACGACGGGTGGCGGGTCGCGATGACGACGCTCGCGCACGAGCGCGGTGGCGTCGCGGCGTTGCATCTCGGGTTGCGCGAAAAGGTCGCCGACCTGCTCGCACTGGCGAAGTCGACGCCGGCGGGCGACGGGCACACGGCCGCCGACGACCCGGTGATCCGCCGCAAGCTCGCGCGCGTCTACCTCGAGGCCGAGTACCTGAAGCTACTCGCCGACCGGGCGATCTCCGGCGCGCTGCACGGGCGCGCGACGGGGCCGGAGTCGAGCATCGCCAAGCTCGTGTGGAGCGAGACCGGACAGCATCTCGCGGAGGTCGCCGCCGACGTGCTCGGTCCCGACGCGAACCGGGGCACGTGGGGGCGCGACGCGGTCTACTCGCGCTCGATGACGATCGCGGGCGGCACCAGCCAGGTCAACAAGAACGTCCTCGCCCAGCGCGTCCTCGGGCTGCCTCGCTCATAGCTCGATCCGAGTCCAGCCGCGGTCCGGGAGCGTCAGGGTCGCAGTGACGGGCGTGTCGCGCTCGACGTCCCAGCCCGTGACCGTGACGGTCTCGCCGGGCGCGCCGCTCACCGTCACCACGCCCTCGGCCGTCACGTCGGCGATCCGCCGGTCGCCCGCGGGCACGAAGAGCTCGGCGTCACCGACGACCGCGACTCTGCCCGCGAGCACCGGCGCCACGACCCGGTAGTCCCAGCCGTGCGGTCCCAGCTCGACGTCCCAACCGCCGCCCGCGCCCACGACCGCACCCCGACGCGCGCGCCAGTCCCAGACGACGGCCGGCCCGTCGACGCCGAGCTCGTCGAGCGTGACGCGCTCGCGCACAGGCTCGCCCGCGGCACCCGCGTTCAACGCGACGACGTACCGCCACGTCTCGTCGCCGTGACGCGTCGACGTCTCGCCGACCAACAGCCGCCGTCCCGACAGCACCCCGCGCGTGAACGAACGGTCGAGCGCCGCGACGGGGACGTCGGGCTTCACGAGCACACCGTCGGCGCGGCACGTCCGACGCACGAGGCCGGGATCGGCGCGCCCGATCGCGTCGCCGAACCCGACCGGTCCGGTCGACAGCGCCGAGAGCAACGCCTCCACCTCGGAATGCGCGCCCGCGTCCGACGTGTCGGCGTGGAACACGTCCTTGTACGGGCGCAGACCGAGCGCGCGTGCGAACGCGTTGACCCACAGGAACCAGGCCCACAGCATTCCCGGCCACGCGATGTAGCCGTGATCGCCCGACGTGCGGATCGACGTGACGTTCCGCAAAGTCGCGGTCTGGCAGAAGTCCGCGGGGCTCGCCATGCACCACTGCAACGTCATGCCGCGCTCTCCCGCGGCGGCGTCGATGCCCTCCTGCCAGGCACGCGCGCGGCCGGGCACCTCCCGGAGCCCGCGCACGCCCAGGTACGCCTCGACGAGCCAGTCGTGCTCGAACGTCTCGACGCCCCACGCGACGCACTGGTCGAGCCAGCGCTCGTAGAGCTGGGGACCCTTCGGGTGCGCGCGGTCGCCGTCGACCCAGCAGGGGAGCTCGTCGACGTACGGCGACGACGCGGACAGGTGCCGGCAGTGCGTCACGAGCGGCGGGTCGCCGAGCGCGTGGCGGAGCCCGGTCACGCCGTCGGGGAGCACGTCGTCGCGCGCCTCCCAGCGCACGAGCCCGCTCGGCGGGACCTCCCACTCCTCAGTGTCGAACGGACGCAGCACCTCGTGGGGGTACCACCACGAGTCGAGCTGCACCGCGTCGAACGGCACGTCCCGCGCGCGCAGGTCGTCGACCGCGGCCGCCAACGTCTGCGCGATGGTGCGGCCACGGTCCGTGCGGTACCAGTACGCGGAGCCGTTGTCGGTCCAGTACGACGGCCGGCGGGAGAGCGCGTCGGCGTCCCGGCCGGGGCGCACGGTTGCGTTCTGTCGGCGGATGTCCGCGGCCCACGCGTCCAGACACGCGCGCGGCCCGGGACCGGCCCAGACCGCGAGGTGGGTCGTGAACCCGGCCGGGACACGGTCGAGATCGCCGTGCCAGCCGCATCGGAGCCCGCGGTCGACGTCGTCGCCCGCAGCCTGCACGCCGACGACGTGCTCGTGGAAGTAGTCGAGCGGCGCGAGCAGCAGCGTCCGCCCGTCAGGTCCGCGCAGCCACAGCGGCCACACGACGGCGGGCCGGTGTGGGAGCAGCCTCCAGCCCGCGAGGTCGCCGCCGGCGTGGGCCGGGAAGCAGAACTCGCTGTACTGGAACCCGAACGCGCGCGTCCCCTCCGGTTGCCCGCCGGGCGCGCGGTCACGCGGGCGGAACCACGGCCACGGCACCGACGCATCCGCGAACGTCCCGGTCGCGATCCCCGCGAGGTCGCGTGTCGCCTCGATCGTGAACACCACGACAGCCCGGTCGGGGTCCGCGGTGACGTCGCATCGGATGCCGTCCAGCGCAGGCGGCGTCGCGGGACCGAACCAGTCGTGGTCCTCGCCCCAGCCGATGCGCACGGTGCCGTCGCGATCGACCGTCGCGCGGAGCCCGTCCGCCGCCTCGTGCACCGTCACGGCCGGTCATTCAAGCAAGCTGGGGCGATGGACGTGCCCACGCGCACCGTGGCGACCGCGCCGGGACGGGCCGGCCTGGTGGGCAACCCGTCCGACGCGTACGGCGGCGCGGTCGTCGCGGTTCCCGTCCGTGCGCGCGCCGCGACCGTCGAGGTGCGAGACGCCGACCGCATCGAGATCACCGGACCGGAGCTGTCCGACTGGCCGGACGTCGCGACGCTGCTGCACGACGTGGAGCGATTCGGCCACGAAGGCGCGGGGCGACTGGTGACCGCGAGCATCGCCTGCCTCGCACGGACGATCGGCACGCCCGCCGACGACCGGCCATTCCGCGTTGCGTGGACCACCACCATCCCGCGGTCTGTCGGCCTCGGTGGATCGAGCGCGCTCGTCGTCGCGACGCTGCGCGCGCTCGCGCAACGATGGCGGTGCCCGCTGGACGCCGACGCGCTCGCGACGCTCGCGCTGACGGTCGAGCGCGACGAGCTCGGGATCGCGGCCGGCCTCCAGGACCGCGCCGTGCAGGCCCACGACGCCACCGTGCTCGTCGACACGTCAGGCTCGACACCGGTCATCACACCGTTACGGGTCGAGCGTCCGATCGCGCTGCTCGTCGCGTGGGACACCGACGGCGCGGGTCCCTCGCACCGGTACCACGGCAACTTGCGCGCCCGCTTCGACGACGGCGACCGACCGGTCAAGGCCGCGATGCACCAGCTCGCGCAGGCGGCGCGCGATACAGCGAGCGCGATCGAGTCTGGGGACGAGCGGTCCCTCGCCGAGCTCGTCGACGTGACGTGGCGCATCCGCCGTTCGCTCGGCGCCGTCGCGCCCGCGCAGGAGGCTCTCGTCGATGCCGCGCGCCGCGCCGGCATGCGCGCGACGTCGGCCGGCTCGGGTGGCTCGATCGTCGCCGTCGTCGACGACCCCGATCGGGTCACCGCGTTCACCCGTCAGGCGCCCGGCGCGTCGACCGTCGCGACGACGACCTGACTCACACCCTGACGACGTTGCGCGGCCCCTCGCCGCCCGTCATCAGCGGGACGGTCCGGGTCTCGAGCGTGACCGTCGTGCCGACGAGCTCCTCGCGCTCGGCCCCGCGCAACAGGTCGGCGTCCTCGAGCCGCGCGTAGCACCGGCCGCCCGGGACGTCGCACACCGCGACCCCCCACTCGGGCGACCCGTCCCGTCCGTGTGCGACCGAGTACGCCGCGACCGTCGCGTCGCCCTCGTGCGCGTCGACGATCGCGACGTGGCCGCGCGCGTCGAGCTTGGCCTGCACGTCCGACTGCTGGGGCGGAGCGACCGGCCCGGGCTCGGTGGAGTAGATGCCGTAGACGTGCTTGGTCATGTGCATGCCGACGCCGCTCACCATCCCGAGCGATCCCGGGTCGCGGCGCAACACGTCCACCATCTGCGCGATGGAGTGCGTCATGTAGTCGCTGCCGGCCCCGCCGTTGTACGGGAGGCCACCGGTGACGGTCACACCCCGCGGGTCGCCGTCGCGCAGGCCGAGGGCGTCGCGCGCGAAGTTCACCGAGCTGCCGAAGCAGCTGTACAGGTCGAAGTGGGCGACGTCGTCCACGCCGGCGCCCGCGATCCGCAGCGCCTCGCTACTCGCGGCGGCCATCGCGGGCGAGCGCCACAGGTCGTCGTGCTCGGCGACATACGTCGGATCGGTCGCGTAGCACCAGCCGCGCGGGTACACGCGCCGCTCGCGCGGCACCCCGAGCTCGTCGGCCTTCGCCTCGCTCGCGAGGATGACGGCGGACGCCATGTCGACGTCCATGATCGACACCATGTACTTCGTGTACGGGTACCCGACGATGCGGTTGTCGGCCGTCGGCTCGACGATCTCCTGCGCCGAGCGCTCGACGCGAAACCACGCGTGCGGGTTCGCCGCCGCGACCGCGGTCATCGGCGACAGGAGCTCGCCGAGGGCGCGCCGGTACTCGTCGAGACCGACCCCGAGGTGGGCACGTCGCGCGTTGTCGAAGATGGCGAACGTCAGCCACGCCTGGAACACGTCGTGCGCGACCTCGGCCGGGTGGAACGGCGCCTCCCACGGGAACCCGCGCTTGTCCGCGGGCTTGAAGCTGTACGACGGCCGCTCACCGCGCTGCTTGTACCGGCGTTGCGTCGCGAGCGCCTCGGCACCTGTGACGAGCGCCAGGTCGACGTCGCCGCGCAGGATCGCCTCGCACTGCTGCGACACGAGCACCTGCGGGGTCGTGCCGCCGATGCCGGAGTAGTGCCGCGTCGGCGGCGAGATGCCGAGACGCGCCACCAGCCGCTCGACGGGATCGTCGTACTGCCACGTCTGGCAGTAGACGATCTGCACGCTGTCGAGCGCGCGGACGACGTCCGCACGCGCGCCGGCGTCGGCTGCGGCCGCGCGCGCGACGTCCTCCCACATGACGAGCGGCTCGGGCGCGCCCTCGTCGCCGACGTCCTCGGGATGCCACGTGTGCTGCGCGACCCCGATGACGCACGGCGTCCGGGGATCGATGGTCCCGCTCACTTCGCCTGCCAGCGGGGCGGACGCTTCTCCGCGAACGCCTTGGGACCTTCCTTCGCGTCCTCGGTCTGGAAGATCTTCGACGACAGCTTGCTCTCCTTCTCGAACGGCGTGCGCAGCTCCTTGACGAGCCCGTCGAGCGCGTCGGCCGCGCTCTTCAGCGCAGCCTCCGGGTCGCCCGCCTCACGCAGCGACGACGCGACCGACGCGAGCGACTCGCGCAGCAGACGCGTCGTGTCCTCGTCGAAGTACAGGCCCTGGAGCGCGCTGCGCTTCGTCGCCTGCACGGCGAGCGGCGCGTTGACGGTCATGCGACGCGCGAGCTCGTACGCGGCGTCGAGCAGCTGCTCGCGCGGGACGACCGCGTTCAGCAGCCCCATCTCGAACGCGCGCTGCGCCGGGATCAGGTCGGCGCACAAGAGGAACTCCATCGCCTGCGGCCACGGGATCTGGCGAGGGAGGCGCACCGTCGTGCCGCCGCCCGCGAACAGGCCGCGCTTCGGCTCCATCACCGCGAACTTCGCCTCCGGGCAGGCGATCCGCAGGTCAGTGCCGCCGAGCATCTCCATGCCGCCCGCGGTGCAGAACCCGTTCACCGCGGCGACGATCGGCTTGAAGATCGGGACGTTGCGCAGCACGGCGCGCGTCCCGTCGTCGATCCGGTAGCCGTTGAGCTCCTTCAAGCCCTCCTCGGCGATCTGCTTCTGGAACTTCGTGATCTCCGGGATGTACCGCTTGAGGTCGGCACCGGTGAAGAACGCGTCCCCGACGCCGGTGATGATCGCGACCCAGGCGTCGTCGTCCTCGTTGAAGCGCTCCCACGACTCGCGCAGCTGCTTGAAGTGCTCCATGTCGGCCGAGTTGCGCGCGTCGGGCCGGTCGATCGTGATGAGCACGATGTGCTCGTCGTCCTTGGCGTAGTGAATCGGCAATGTCTTCTCGCTCACTCCCTCGCTGCAGGGCACGGGAGTTCACCGTGCACCGCCCGCGTCGTTCGTTCGCTGGCGAGTTCCCTGCGCTCGCTTCGCTCGTCTCCGGTCGCCGCACCGGCTCGCAAACCTGACACGTTAGTCAGGGAACGCTCCGGCGCGCGAGACTGCGCCCATGACGGACGCCCACAAGGCCCTGGTCACCGCGCCGTTCCGCGGCGAGGGGCTCGACACCCTGCGCGAGATCGCCGAGGTCGTGTACGACCCGTGGATCGAGCAGCAGCCGCTGCGCATCTACGGCTCGGAGCAGCTCGCGGAGCGCGTGAAGGACGAGGGGGCGGACATCCTCGTCGTCGAGAGCGACAGCGTGAAGGGCCCGGTCCTCGACCTGCCGCTCGTCGCGGTCGGGTCGTGCCGCGGTGATCCCAACAACGTCGACATCGCGGCCGCGACCCAGCGCGGCATCCCCGTGTTGCGTGCGCCCGGGCGCAACGCCAACGGCGTCGCCGAGCTCACCGTGGCGCTGCTGTTCGCGGTCAACCGCGGCGTCGTGCCCGCCGACCGCGACGTCCGGGAGGGCCAGGTGTTCCGCGACGGCACCATCCCCTACCAACGGTTCCGCGCGTGGGAGCTGTCCGGGCGGACGGCCGGCATCGTCGGCCTCGGCGCGGTCGGCCGGGCGACGAAGTGGCGGCTCGAGGGCCTCGGGATGCGCGTCATCTCGTACGACCCCTACGCCGCGGAGGCCACGCACTCGCTCGACGACCTCCTCGCGGAGTCGGACGTCGTCTCGATGCACGCGGTCGTCACGCCCGAGACGACCGGCATGATCGGCGCCGACCAGTTCGCGGGCATGAAGGACGGCGCGATCTACGTCAACACGGCACGCGCCGCGCTGCACGACACGGACGCGCTCGTCGCCGCGCTCCAGTCCGGGCACCTCGGGGGCGCGGGCCTCGACCATTTCGAGGGCGAGCACCTACCGACGGATCACCCGCTGTGCACGATGAGCAATGTCGTGCTCACGCCCCACATCGGGGGCGCGACGTACGACACCGAGGCGAACCACTCGTGCCTGATCGCCGACGACCTCGTCCGCCTGCTGAACGGCGAGCGGCCCGTCCACATCTGCAACCCCGAGGTCCTCGACCGCGCCTGACCGAGACGTACCGACAGGAGGGACGTGACATGGCGGACCAGCTCGACGTGCAGCAGACGAAGGAGATGCTCCTCGCGACGGCGAAGGAGATGCTCCGCAAGGGTCTGGTCGAGGGTACGTCCGGCAATCTCTCGGCTCGACTCCCCGACGGCAACGTCCTGCTCACGCCCTCGTCGTTGCCGTACGAGACCATGGCGCTCGAAGACCTCGTGGTGTGCGACCCCGACGGCAACGTGGTCGACGGCACCCGGGGGCCGACGTCGGAGAAGGCGTTGCACTGCACCGCGCTGCGCCTGCACACGGACATCGGCGCGGTCATCCACTCGCACGCCAAGTTCGCGACGATGTTCGCCTCGGTCCGCCAGCCGATCCCGGCGGTCATCGAGGAGTTCGTCGTGTACGTCGGCGGTGACGTCCCGGTCGCCGAGTACCGGGAGACAGGCTCCGAGGCGCTGGCCGAGGAGGTGGCGAAGCACGTCGGCGACCGCAGCGCGGTGCTGATGGCGAACCACGGGCTCCTGACCGTCGGTGCGAACCCCCACCACGCGATGAAGATCGCGGCGCTCGTCGAGCGGACGGCGGAGATCGTGTGGGGCGCGCGTCAGCTCGGCACGATCCACGAGCTGCCGAGCGAGCTGAACGCGAAGTTCGCGAGCATCTACACGGGGTTCATGCGCACGAACCCGATGTAGCTCGTCGCTCTACTGCTCCGACTCGCGCAGCGCGGAGTACGCGAACTGGAGCGCATCGCTGCCGGCGAGAAGCGCGAGCACGGACGCGATCATGCGCGTCGCGCGCGGCGCGAGCGCGTAGCCGCCGACGAAGCCCGTCGCGATCCACTGGCCGATGCAGAACGGGCACGTCAGCAGCTCACCCGTCGCGTGGCGGACGCCGGTGCCGCGCACCTGCTCCTGCACCTCGCCCTCGCCGATCGACTTGTCGAAGCGCGTGAACGGCGCGCGGACGATCGCGGTGACGGTGTCCTTCGCCACGAGCCGGCTGAGCTTGTGCGTCGCGATCGCCATGAGGACGAGATCGCCGGCCGGGATCCGCTCGGGCAGCCTCCCTGTCCTTCGGATCGCGACCGCGAGGGCAGCGACGCCGCTCCCGTAGACGGTCAGCAGCGCCGCGTAGCCGCCGAGCGGGCGCGCGCGGCCGTGTGCGTACTCCTCCTCCTCGCGGTGGAGCGTGTCCGCCGCCTCGTGGGCGAGGTCGCGCGGATCGATCGTGCGCGTGGTCACCGCGGAGCGGTACCCGTTCCGGAACGGGCCCATGCGTGCGGAGATCGGGCCCGGGTCAGCTGCGCTTGCGGACAAGCGTGAGCCCGTCGGCGATAGGAAGCATGACGGTGTCGACGCGGTCGTCGGCCGCGACGCGGTCGTTGAACGCGCGGATCGCGCGGACGTCGTCGTCCTGTTGCGACTCGTCGAGCACACCACCGCCCCACAGCACGTTGTCGACGAGGATCACGCCGTTCGGCACGAGCCGCGCGAGCACCTCGTCGTAGTACGCGCCGTAGTTGCGCTTGTCGGCGTCGATGAAGGCGAAGTCGAAGGTCGTGTCGTCGGGCAGCGCGCGGAGGGTGTCGAGCGCGGGGCCGATGCGGAGGTCGATGCGGTCTGCGACTCCCGCCTGCTCCCAGAACCGCCGGCCGATCGACGTCCACTCCTCGCTGACGTCGCAGCACAGCAGGTGGCCGCCGTCGGCCAGCCCGCGCGCGATGCACAGCGCGGAGTAGCCCGTGAACGTGCCGATCTCGATCGCGTGCTGCGCGCCGACGAGCCGTGCGAGGACGGTCATGAACGCACCCTGCTCGGGCGCGATCTGCATGCCCGCGAAGGCGCCCAGCTCGCGGGTCGCGGTGATCAGCGACTCCTGCACGCGATCGGGTGGTGTGCCGTGCTCGACGAGGTACCGGTGGACGTCGTCGGTCAGCAGGAACGACTTCGGGTCGGGCGCCATGCGGCGAGAAGCTAGGCCCCGAACGTGATCGGCGCGAACGCGTTGAGCCCGGTCCGGCCGGGCACGACCTCGACGAGCACGAGGCACCGCTGCGGCGGTGCGCACGTGACCTTGTTCGTACCGAAGGGTCCGACGGTCACGCGCAGCGACGTGTGGACGATGCCGGCGACGTCCGACGTCACCGAGACGGTCTTGTCGAGGTCGCAGTCACCGGGCGTCGTCTGCTGGCCCTTGTCCGCGCACTGCTGGACCGCGAGCTGCGTGTTCGGAGGGAACCCCGTCGCCGTGACGTCGACGCCCTGGCCGTCGTGCAGGCCGGTGGTCGGTGCGACGGTCACCTTGGGGACGACCGCCGTGGTGGTCGTCGTCGCCGCGCTGGTCGACGTCGTCCGACGTGACGACTTCGCCGAGCCCGAGGAGCTGCATGCCCCGAGCGCCACGACGGTGGTCGCGGCGACGACGACGGCCGCCGTCCGCGACGTGAACGTGTTCCTCATCTGTCCCCCGCCCTCGTGTCCGTACGCCATCCGTGACCCCGGAGCGTGGCAAGCCTAGGACGGGACGTGGGCGCCGAGCCATCCGGCCGGCACGCGACGGTCAGGGGGTGCGTGCGGGGAAGTGCACGAGACCCATGTACTCGAAGTAGTTGACGTCGTCGGGGGCGACGAGCCGGTCGGGCGTCCTCGACGCCGCGAAGGCGGTGATCAGGTCCTCGCACTTCGTGCCGTACGTCCGGTAGCCCGGCGAGTAGACGTACCAGATGTCGTGGGTGCCGGCCGTCGCGAGCACCTGCTTGGCGAACGTGTTGATGTCGGCGGCCTCGTTGCGGGTCGCGTAGTCGATCCAGTCCACCCGCTCGGGCGCGCGGAAGCCCGGGAACGTCCCCTGCACGAGGCGCAGGCTCGCGGGCAGCAGGCGCGACACGTCGGGAGCGACCTGGTCGGGGCAGTACACGACGACGTCGCCCGGGTGGCTGCGGGCCTTGATGTCGTTCGCGGACTGGAACGCCTGGGTGCGGTTCTCGACGACGTTGCGGACGCCGCCGGCAAAGCCCAGCGCGACGACGACGAGCAGCGCGGCGACCCGCAGCGTGTAGCGCGCGAACACGAGCGTCCCGTACGCGACGACGAGCGCGAACAGCCCGAACATGATGGCGGCGTAGCGAGGTTGGAAGGCGCTCCGGGCCGCGAACGACGCGGTGAGCCCGAAGAGCAGCGTGACGAACGCGATCAGCGCTTCCCAGCGCACACCGGGCAACGTGCGGACGTCGACCTCGATGCGGTTCGGGTCGATGGCTCGCGCGAAGACGCCGAGCAGGGCGAGCAGCAACAGCGGCAGGACGAGGAGCCAGCCCTCGGTCCGGTTGGAGCCGGCGAAGTCGAGGAACGTGAACGCCATCCCGGTCGGTGGCGCGACGGGACGGCCCCACGGCGTGCCCGTGTGCCTCGTCTGGTACAGGAACGTCGGGATCCACGGCGCCCACGTGAGGCAACCGACGACGATC
The DNA here is from genome assembly GCA_035651955.1 of Acidimicrobiia bacterium. NCBI lineage: Bacteria > Bacillati > Actinomycetota > Acidimicrobiia > Acidimicrobiia bacterium. The sequence continues at coordinate 1,344 of DASRES010000042.1, read as the reverse complement.
GCGCCGAGCGCGAGCCGGGCATGGCGCCGGTTGTCGCCGCGCCACGACGCGTACGCGAGCGCGACCCCGATGACGACGACGAGGTACAGCGCCCAGTACTGCGTGTAGAGGAGCAGCCCGGTGACGAGCGCGAGGCCGACCAGGTTCGTCCAGCGGGGCCCGTCGAGCGCGCCGCGCAGCGCGAGGTACCCGAGCAGGACGAGCAGGATCTCGAGCCCGTACATGCGCGTCTCGGTCGAGTACCGGATCGCGTACGGCGAGAACCCGACCACGAGGACGGCCGCCCACGGGAGCCAGCTGCGCTGGTGGTCGTCGCGCGCGATGCGGCGTCCGCACAGCCACGCGACCGGCAGTGTGAGGACGCCGATGATGCCCGACAACGACCGGACCGCGAGGTCCGACGTGCCGAAGAGCGAGATCCAGCCGTGCAGCAGGAGGTAGTAGAGCGGCGGCGCGCCGTCCTGCTTGAGCGCCTGGTGGAGGTCCTTCAGCGGGAGGCGCGAGATGTTGACCGAGAGCGCCTCGTCGAGCCACAGGTCGCTCTTGGTGACGAAGCGCAGCACGACCGCCACCAGCAGCATCCCGGCGATCGCCCAGGCGACGAGCGGCCGCCACCACGACCGCTCCTCGAGCGGGCGCGCACCCGTGGGGCGCTCCGCGACGGTGACGGGCGCGCCGGGGTCGAGCTTCATCGCGCCGCCCGGGACATCCGGGGGATGATACGACCCGCCGCGCCCGGACCGGCGCACCGCGTCATGCCGTGATCTGGGGCGCGACCTCACGGGCGAACGCCTCGAGGCTCGCCGACGACGGCGCGTCGCGGAACCACAGCACGAACGCCCGGCACCCGGCGTCCACGAACGCCTGCACCTTCTCGGTCACCTGCTCCACCGTCCCGACGAGGTTGTCGCGCACGTACTCCTCCGGGTCGTCGTTGCCCCAGAGGTCGCCGCCGTCGGGCTCGTCCATCCACCGGCGCAGGTCGGCGTCGGTCTCGAAGATCCGGCAGTCGGGCCCGTGCGTCCGCACGATCCCGTCGAAGTCGCGACCCGTGCGCTCGCAGTGCTCCCGTAGCACCTGTGACTTGCGCACGAACGCGTCCAGCCCGACCTGCCAGTTCGTCGCGTCCGCATGGCGGGCCGCGATCCCGAGCGTCACCTTCTCGCCCCCGCCACCGACCCAGACGGGCGGAAGCTGCTGGATCGGCTTCGGGTCGCAGTACGCGCCGTCGAAGTGCAGGTGCTTGCCGTCGAAGGTGACGGTCTCCTCGGTCCACATCCGCTTCACGACCGTCAGCGTCTCGTCGAGGACCTGCAGGCGCTCACCCGCGGACGGGAAGTCGTA
>DASRES010000041.1 GCA_035651955.1 Acidimicrobiia bacterium | reverse complement strand
CCAGAGCGCGACCGCGGTGTGGCGCATGTCGTGGATGCGCAGCGGTTCGACGCCGGCTGCGCGCACGGCCGGGGCCCAGAAGCGCCGGCGCCAGAGCGAGAGACGTACAGGGCCGCCCTCCGGTGCGGGGAAGAGGAGCTGATCGACCACGCAGGCGCCACCAGCGCGGGACCGGTGCCCGTGACCGCGTAGGCGACCCGACGCCCGGCGCGCTGCAAGAACCGGATCTCCGACTCCCACCCCACCGAACGAAGCGTAGGGGATGCACACATCGAACGACTCCGACACGATCGGTGCCCGAGCCCCGGTGAGTTCGCGGCGTCCGCGACGTCAAGGTGGAGGGAGTGCCGCCGACGCGGAAGGGACCAGACATGCCTGCTGCACCCGATCTCCAGCCGCTCGTCGCGCAGTGCTACGAGGCGCTCGCGGACGAGCTCGAGGCACTGGACACCACACGATGGGACGTCCCGTCACTGTGCGAGGGTTGGCGCGTTCGCGAGGTCGTCGCGCACGTCACCATGCCGGCGCGCTACGACGAGCAGACGTTCATGGCCGAGCTGCGTGACTGCGACTTCGACTTCACGCGCCTCTCCAACCGGATTGCCGCGCGCGACGCCGAGCTGCCGAACGCCGAGCTCGTCGCCAACCTGCGCGACGAGACGTTGCACCGGTGGACGCCGCCCGGCGGCGGGGTCGAGGGCGCGCTGAACCACGTCGTGATCCACGGCCTCGACGTCACCGTCCCGCTCGGCGTCCCGCGGTCCTCGCCTGACGCGGCCGTCGTGCACGTGCTCGACCAGCTGACGCGCGGTGGCGGCCGCGCCAACTTCGGTGTCGACCTCGGCGACGGCGCGTTCGAGGCGACTGACGTCGACTGGTCGTTCGGCCGCGGATCGCCCGCCCGAGCTCCGGCCGGCGACCTCGTGCTGCGGTTCGCCGGGCGGTCCCGCGGGACCACATGAGCGTGCCTCTCATTGGCACTTGAGTGCCGTATGACGACCGAAATCCATCAATGAAGGACGGCGGCAGGGAGGGTGCGGCGCGCCGTCAGCGGCGCGGGCGGCGGCGGAGGTGGAGCGAGACGACCCGCCAGATGCACGTGGCGACGTCGGGCGCGGCCTCGATGCGCTGCTGCAGCCCGTCGTAGAACTCGGTGATGACGGCATCGCGCTGCGCCTCGGTGCGCGCAGGGTCGAGCGAGCGGAAGAAGGGGTTCTCGGTGACCGCTCGGACGAAGCCGATGTACGCCCGTGCGAACGCGGCGGCGTCGTGGTCGCGCGCGTACTGCGGGAACGTGGCGCTGTCGTCGCTCGCATCTTCGCGGTGCTCGAGCACCTCGAAGTCGTCGGAGGCGGGGCCGGACGAGAAGGGTGCGAGCCACTCCGCGAGCGTCCGGTTCCAGGTCGGGTAGAAGATCCGCTCGGCCTCCGCGCGCTGCAACGAGCCCCGCTCGACCATTGCGTGCAGCTCGTCGCCGATCAGCCCGAACAACCCCTCCGCGCCCGCACGCCCGGCGTCGTCGGAGGCGCCGGCGACGATCACGAGCTCGCCGCCGTCGACGAGCTCACGCGCGCGTTCGCGTAGGAACGTCGACCAGTCGTCGGCGGCTTGACGCTGCAGCGCGTCGCGTACCGCGCCGGTGGTGAGGTTCGAGAACACGGCGTCGGGGACCGGGCACGGCACCGTGCTGAGCCAGTGCAGTGTGATGCCCGACCAGCCGAGGTGGGTGCTCCGGTCGGGCACGAGCGGCCCGTACAGCGTCCGGCCGACGGCCGACGGGAACACGCTGTCACGTCCGGCTGTGTAGCTGCTCGCGCTGTCGAGCAGCGCGAACAGGGAACCGAAGTCGTTCTCGGGGAGGTCCGTGTGGAGGACGCAGACCGGTGTGCGGGCGTCTCGCGCGCGCACGCCGTCGATCGCCAGCGCGATCGGCTCCATCTCGTTCTGGCCGCCCGCGCAGCCCATGTCGAGGATCTGCAGCGGCGCCGGCGCGTCCGGGAGGGGAACCCGTGCTGCCGCGCTCCGCAGGTACGGGTACGCCACTGCGGCCGCCGCGTGCTGCGGGCGCGAGTGCCGGCTGTACTCGCCGTGCGTCGCCATGACGCTCTCGTCGATGCGTGCCTGCTCCACCATCGGTCAGCTCGCGCCCCACTCGCGCTCGGCCCACGGCTCGCCCGCGGTCGACCCGAGCTCATCACGCAATTGCGGGAGCAGCGTGTCGCGGACCTCGAGCCACGCGGCGTGCATCTCGTCGAGCGACTCGAACGGGAACGGCGCCATCGCGCCCTGCTGCGCGGGCAGCGGTGGCCCGGCCTTGAACAGGAGCCGCACCATCGGGTCGCTCACCCAGCGACCCGCGGCGGCGTTCGTGCTCTGACGCTTTCGAAGTTGTGCCATCGCGGCCTCCGACCGTCCGGCGGTGACACGTCAATTGAACATCACCGCCGGACGGTGCCGTGCCGCCTAGTTGCCGCCTCAGTTGCTGGCCACCGTGAACTCGGGGAACGCCTGGAGCGGCGCGCCCACGAGGTTGCCGGCCGCGTGCACGTTCGTGTTGCCGGGGTAGAACGCGATCGGCGCGATCGCGTCGGGGAAGGTGTTGCCCGACACGTCGACGTTCGTCGTGTTGGCGAGGCCGACGCCCGAGATCCCGCGATCGGGCTGCGCGGGGACGACGTTGCGCTGCACGACGACGTCGCTCGTGCCGTCGAAGTAGATGACTCCGCCACCGGACTGGCTCGCCGCGGTGTCGCTCGTGTTGCCGATCACGCGGAAGTGCGACCGCACGCCGGGCGTGCCTTCGACGTGGATCGTCATCGGCATCCCGACGAGCCGGTTGCCGAGGAACGCGAAGTCCTCGGTCGGCGCGGACGCGCCGTGGAGCGACACGAGGAACAACCGGCCCTCGCCGATCGTGTTGTTGCTGAACGTGATCCGGGTCTGTGCCGACTCGACGGAGTTCGGCTCCATGTCGATCGTCGCCCGGCGGGTGTCGCTGATCGTGTCGTGGTCGAACGTGACCTGGTCACCGCCGGCGACCGTCCAGCCCTGCCGGCCGTTGCGGCGGAACACCGAGTTCTCGACGGTCACCTGGCGGCTGGGCGCGCCGACGTACACGAAGTCCCCGTACACGTCGTAGACCTGTACGTGGTCGAGGACGATCCCGACGGTTCCGCCGATCACGAAGCCGTGCTGGGCCTCGAGATCCGCGACGTACGCGCCGTCGTCCAGGCCGGCGTCCGGGTTCGCGCCGCGCACGATCACATCGCGCACGGCGATGTCCGACCCGCCCGCGAACACGAACTGGCTGCGCGCGCGGGCAGCCGACGGGCCGAGCTCGCGTCCGTCGGTGAACGCGCGGAACGTCGCGTTGTCGCCCTCGAACGTCAGGTGGTTGCGGTTCTCGATCCGCAACGTCGCGTCGATCCGGTAGCAGCCGTTGGGCGTGAAGCGCAGCACGGACCCGTCGCCGATCGTGGCGATCCACCGCGTCAGGTCGGGGGTCACGTCCCGCGAGCAGTCGCTCGGGATCGACGCCGGGACGGTGAAGGTCCCGTTCGGGCGGGGGACGGTAGACACGGGCGCGACCCGTGCGCACGCGGACAGGGCAGCGGCGAGCAACGCGGCACACGCGAGCACGGGACCGAGACGACGGGCACGGACGGTCGGACGGTGATGCACGGAGTGACCCCCCTCGGTGCAGGACGCACGGATCCCGCGCGCTCGGCGTGAACCCCTGCCCGGCTCACCTCACGGTCTGTGTCATCGGCGTTCGGAGCGGGCGAGCTTGAACGGCACGCGACGACCACCGCACGCCGAGCGCTCATCGCGGTCTCATCCGCCTGTCAGGAGGGCTGGTGAGCGCGACCCGTCGCTCATGGCGTGCTCACGTCACAGTTCGCACGGTCGCGGCGGATGGCGATCGGAAGCGATGTGCGTGTGCGGGAGGGGCGACCCCGTGTGCGGCCCGGGCGGCCGCGTCCGGCCCGCCGCGACACCGTCCTCGCGGTAGCCCGGCGCGGACCGGAGCTCGATGCCGCGTTCGCGTTCGCCGGGGTCGCGGTCCTCGTGTACGCGGCCGTCGGCTTCTCGCCGGCCTTGCTCGCGCCGGTGCACACCAACCACGCCTTCGGGTCCACCGGCGTCGCGGTCCTCGACGGGTGGATGCACTGGGACGCGGGTTGGTACGCCAACGTCGCTCGGCACGGGTACGGATACCGCACCGGCGGCCAGTCGAGCGTCGCGTTCTTCCCGCTGTACCCGTTCCTCATGCGGTCGGTCGCGCTCGCGACGCGGGATGTGCTCGTCGCCGGTGTGGCCGTGACCGTCGCGTCCGGGCTCGCGTCCGTCGCGCTGTTCGCGCACTGGCTCGACGGTCGCGTCGAGACGCGCGCGCGTGCGCTCGCCGTCTCGCTGCTGCTCGTGTTCCCGTACGCGTACTTCCTCTACGGCGCGGTCTACTCCGACGCGCTGTTCCTCGCGTGCGCGCTCGGCGCGTTCGTGCTCCTCGAGGACGGGCGACCGTGGGCCGCGGGCGTCGTCGGTGCGCTCGCGACCGCCGCACGTCCGATCGGGCCGTTCCTCGTCGTGGGACTCTTCGCACGCACGATCGAGCTGCACCGGCAGCGGGGGGAGGGGAGCGCGGTTCGCGCCGTCCTCCCGGTCGGGACGTCCGCGCTCGGGCTCGTCGCGTACGCGACCTACCTGGGTGCACGGTTCGGCGACCCGCTCGCGTTCGCGCACACGCAGACGGCATGGGGTCACGGTTGGTCGATCGCCACGCTCGCGAAGATCCCGCTCGTGCGCGACCTTGCGCATGCGTCGTATCCGTACGCGCTCGTGCGCTACGCCGCGGCGCCGGCCGTCACGCTGGCCGCGCTCGTCGCGATCCCGTTCGTGTTCCGGCGCTTCGGTGTCGCGTACGGCCTGTACGCGCTCGGGGTCGTCGCGTTCCCCGCGCTCGTCACCGACGACCTGTTCAGCATGGGCCGCTTCCTGCTCGCCGCCTTTCCGTGCTTCGCGGTCGGGGGAGTGGCACTCGCGAGGTGCAACCGGACGGCGGGCGCGGCGGTCGTCGTCGCGAGCGCGACCGGCCTTCTCGTGGTGTCCGCGATGCTCGCCCGGGGCTACTACCTCGCGTGAACCCTCATCCCGCTCTCACTCCCGACCACAATGGTTGTCGCACCGGCCGGACGCGCCTGCGTCCCCGGCCCCGATCCGACGCGCGCGAGGAGGTGCGACCGTGGTGCGACGACCGCCGTCACCGGCCGACGCGCTGCGTCGCCGGCGCCGCGCCCGTTCGGAACGGCTCCTGGCGCGCCGCGCGGTCCGCGAGTCGCTCGTCTCGCTCGCGGGGCTGATCGGCAGCCCCGTCCGCCACGGCGAGAGCGCTGAGCTCGGCCGGCTCGTCGACGTGGTCGCGCGATGGGACGGCGCCGTTCACTACCCGCCGGTCACGGGGCTCGTCGTGCGCGTCGCGCGCCGGCTCGCGTTCGTTCCCGCCGCGCAGATCGAGACCATCGCGGCGAAAGCCGTCACCCTGCGATCGGCGCGCCTCGACCTCCAGGACTTCCGCCGGCGATCCGGCGAGGTGACCCTGGCCAAGGACGTCCTCGACCACCAGCTCGTCGACGTCGACGGCGTGCAGGTGATCCGCGCCGCGGACCTGTACCTGGCGCCCGTCCTCGGACGCATCCTGCTCGTCGGCGTCGACGTGAGCGTGTCGTCACTGCTGCGCCGCCTCGGACCCGCGCGCTGGCGCACACGACCGACGCCCGAGCGCGTCATCGACTGGGCCTCCATCCAACCGTTCAGCGACCCCGAGGCCGACGTGCAGCTGCGCGTGCCGCACGCGGGCCTGCGCGAGCTGCGCCCGAGCGAGCTCGCCGATCTCCTCGAGGACCTCGGGCGCGACGAACGCCACGAGCTGCTCGGCTCGCTCGAGCCCGAGACCGCCGCGGACGCGCTCGAGGAGATGGAGCCGGGCGAGCTCGAAGCGCTGCTGCGCGAGGCACCGCCCGAGCAGGCCGCGATGCTCGTCGCCGCCATGGAGCCCGACGAAGCGGCGGACGCGCTGCGGACCCTCGGCGCCGACGAGCGCGCCGCGCTGCTCCTCCGCATGCCGCGCGAGACGTCCCGTCACCTTGCCGAGCTGCTCGAGTACCCCGTCGGCACCGCGGGCGGGATCATGACGACCCACGTCGTGTGCGTTCCCGCGTCGGACACGATCGCGTCCGTGAAGCGCGCGCTCGCCGACATGCGCGAGCACCGCTCGGACATCGACGCGGTCGCGGTCGTCGACGGCGACGGGTACCTGCTCGACGACGTGACGTTGTTCGACGTGTTGCTCGCGCCCGACGACCGCCACGTCGGTCAGCTCGTCGGCGAGCCGCGCTGCGCGGTCGTGGAGCCCGACATGCCGATCGACGAGCTCGCCGACCGCCTCATCGACGCGCGGCGCTCGTCGCTCGTCGTCGTGGACCACGACAAGCCCGTCGGCCGGATCCTCGCCGACGACGTCATCGACGCGCTCGTGCCCGGGCGGGGCCGCTTCCGCTTCCCGCGGCTGCTGCAATGAGGGAGGGGACGCGGCGGCGGACGCGCTTCCTCGCCTACCTCGCGATCGCCGGACCGGGTCTCATCGCCGCGAACGCCGGGAACGACGCCGGCGGCATCGCGACCTACGCGTCGGCGGGTTCGCAGTACCGGTACCGGACGCTCTTCTTCATGGTGCTCGTGACCGTCGGGCTCGTCGTCGTGCAGGAGATGAGCGCGCGTCTCGGTGTCTTCACCGGCAAGGGGCTCGCGGCGTTGATCCGCGAGCAGTTCTCGATCCGGTTCGCGACGCTCGCGCTCGCGTGCCTGCTGCTCGCGAACCTCGGGCTCGTCGTGTCGGAGTTCGCCGGCATCGGCGCGGCGCTCGAGCTGCTCGGCGTCACGCGCTATCTGAGCGTGCCGGTCGCGGCCGTCGCGCTGTGGGCGCTGGTGATGTTCGGCTCGTACCGGTACGCCGAGCGCGTCTTCCTGCTGCTGTCGCTCGTGTTCCTGACCTATCCGATCGCGGCGGTGCTCGGTCACCCGGACTGGCACGCGGTCGCGTCGCAGACGGTGCTGCCGCACTTCACGGGTGGGCAGGCGTTCGTGTTCGTCGGCGTCGCGCTGATCGGCACGACGATCTCGCCGTACATGCAGCTCTACACCGCCGCCGGCGTGGTCGACCGTGGCATCACGGCGGACGAGTACTCGCTCGAACGTGTCGACGCGGTCGGGGGCGCCGTGTTCGGTGACTTCATCGCGATGTGCATCATCATCGCGACCGCGGCGGCGATCGGCGGACACGGGCCGCTGTCGAGCGCGAAGCAGGCCGCGGAGGCGCTGCGCCCGGTCGCGGGCGCAGGCGCAGAGCTGCTCTTCGCGATCGGCCTGCTCGGCGCGTCGGCGCTCGCCGCCGCGGTGGTGCCGCTGTCGACGTCCTACGCGATCTCCGAGGCGGTCGGCGTCGAGCGATCCGTGTCGCGGCGCTTCCGCGAGGCGCCCGTGTTCCTCGGCCTGTTCACGTTCCAGGTGTTCGTCGGCGCGCTGGTCGCGCTCACACCGGTCAACCTGATCCGGCTGCTCGTCGGCACGCAGGTGCTGCAGGGGATCATCACGCCGGTCATCCTCGTGTTCATCCTCACGCTCGCGAACCGTCGCAGCCTGCTCGGTGACGCGGCGAACGGCCCGGTGTTCCGGGCCGTCGCCTGGGTGTGCGTGATCGCCGTGGCCGTGCTGTCGAGCGTGCTGCTCGCGCAGACGGTCCTCGGCTGGTTCGGCGTCGCCTGACGCCGTTCAGCACCCTGCGGCGTTGATCGTGTACGTGAACGGGTGCAGCCCGCCCCAGCCGTCGAGCACGACGCCGTTGCCGTTGTTGTCGATCGCGACGCCACGCGCGATGTCCCACGCCTTGTGCCCGAAGGACGGCCCCCAGTACGTGTCCGGTGGCGTCGCCAGCTGCGCCTTGCCGAACGCATGGACACCGCCCCAGCCGTCGAGCGTGAAGCCGCCCTGGCCGTTGGGCAACAGCGCGAGGCCGCGCACGATGTTCCACTTTGGCCAGTAGGGCGCGTTGCACGTGTCGATCGTCTCGGTCACGGTCGAGAACGGATGGATCCCGCCCCACGCGTCGATCGTCGCGCCGTTGAGGTTGTACGCGCTGCCCGCCGGCGCGGGGTCGAGCGAGATCGCACGCGTCGGCACGTTGTACAGGTACGACTGGTCGTTCGTGGCGTAGGTCACCGGGGTCACGCCGTTCGCTCCGAACGGGTAGGCCTTGGCGTGGGTGTTGATGACCGCACCACGGACCGGCGGATTGGTCGGGTTGAGTACGTCGCTGCCCTCGATCGCCATGTTGTGCGCAACGACTTGTCCCACGGCGTGCTTGCCGCCGAACAGCGCGGGCGGCGGTGGGTTGCCGAACGGATGGAAGCCGCCCCAGCCGTCGAGGACGTACCCGCGGCAGGTTCCGTCGTGGAGCAGCGCGACGCCCGTCGCGATGTCCCAGCCCTGCCAGTACGGCTGGTTCGGGAATGGCGGCGTGCACGGGCTCGTCGCCGCGGCGCGCACCGTCCCACCCTGGGCTGCACCGGCCGTGGCCGTGCCGACCGACCCGATCCCGAACGTCGCGAGCGCGACCACCACACTCGAACCGACCAACCATGACCAGAACCGACGCATCGGTCCCCTCCCTGCCACGTCGCCCCATTGCGACACGATTGCGATCCTGCGCGGCGCTCCATGAGCGCGTCGTGAAAGCGGATGCGCGTGGGGCTTGACGCGTGGCGTCAGGCGTGATCGCGGTCGTGGGCCGCGCGGGCACGCGCCTGGAGCTCGCGCAGCCACCGCTCCAGATCCGCCCGGGGAATGCAGATGCGGCGGTTCTCGAGCAGCGCACGCAGGTCCTCGCGCGCGAGGACGTCCTCGACCGCGTCCGGTCCGAGCCAGGCCGCGAGGTCGTCGACGTGGAACGCCAACTCGTCGGTCTCGCCGGTGCGCGCGGCCTCGTCCTCCACGTAGTGGGTATCGGCACCGGAGCGCCCGTCCGAAGGGGAAATCTCGTCCGGGGCTGGTGACGCGCCGGTCAGCGGCCGGCCAAGGCCCGCGCGATCACCTTCCCGACGGCCTCGTGCTCCACGAGGAACCCGTCGTGACCGGAGATCGACTCGACCACCTCGACGCTGCTCGCGCGGGGTATCAGCTCGGCGAGCTCGTGCTGGAGGCGGAGGGGGTAGAGGCGGTCCGACGAGATGCCGGCAACGGTCACGTCGGCCGTGATGCGCGCGAGCGCGGCCGCGATCCCGCCCCGGCCGCGACCGACGTCGTGGTGGTTCATCGCCTCGCTCAGGACGACGTAGCTGTTCGCGTCGAAGCGGCGCGCGAGCTTCTCGCCCTGGTACTCGAGATACGACTCGATCGCGTATCGGCCACCCGCGAGCGGGACCTCGTCGCCCTGGTGGCCGCGACCGAAGCGCCGTTCGAGCTCGAGCTCGCTGCGGTAGCTCACCTGCCCGATGCCGCGCGCGAGCGCGATCCCCGCGTGTGGACCGTCGCCCGGTCGCGCGTCGTAGTACTCGCCGCCGCGGTAACGGGGGTCGCTGCGGATCGCGCGGACCTGCAACGAGCACAACGCGATCTGCTCCGCGCTCGCGGTGGCACCGCAAGCGATGACGACCGCGCTCCCGACACGATCGGGGAACGCGACGGCCCACTCGAGCACGCGCATCCCGCCCATCGAGCCGCCGACCACCGCGTTCCATCGTTCGATGCCGAGCCGGTCCGCGAGCGCGGCCTCCGCGACGACCTGGTCGCGGATCGTGATGACGGGGAAGCGCGACGCGTACGGCTTCCCGTCCGGCGCGAGCGACGCGGGACCGGTCGTCCCCTGACATCCGCCGAGGACGTTCGGACACACGACGAAGAACCGCTCGGTGTCGATCGCCTTGCCCGGCCCGACGACCGCGTCCCACCAGCCTTCCTGCACGTGCCCGGGCCCGACGGACCCGGCCGCGTGGCTGTCACCGGTGAGCGCGTGGAGCACGAGGACCGCGTTGGAGCGCGACGCGTCGAGCTCGCCCCAGGTCTCGAACGCGACGGTCACGTCCGACAGCCGGCCGCCCGCTTCCAGAACGTGCGGGCGCGTGTCGAACACCGTCGCGAACCGGCGGTGCCCCGGCTCGTCGCCGGGGCACCACGCGCCGGTTGCGGGAATCAGGTCACGCGCGCCCACCGAATCGTCAACACTAAGCGCTCGCGACGACAGGTCCGCTCGGGTTACGCGCCCTTGGCGGCGCGGAACCCGGCCTCGAGGTCGGCGAGGATGTCGTCGAGGGTCTCGATGCCGACCGAGAGACGCACGAGATCCGGCGTCACGCCCGCGGTCGCCTGCTCCTCCTCGGTGAGCTGTGAGTGCGTCGTCGACGCGGGGTGGATCGCGAGGCTGCGCACGTCGCCGATGTTGGCGAGGTGGCTGTGGAGCTCGAGCGCGTCCACGAAGCGACGGCCGGCTTCGAGACCGCCCTCGATCCCGAACGCGAGGATCGATCCCGCACCCCGCGGCATGTACTTCTTCGCGCGGTCGTACCACTTGCTCGACGTGAGCCCTGCGTACGAGACCCACGCGACCTCGTCGCGTGCCTCGAGCCACTGCGCGACGGCGAGCGCGTTCTCGCAGTGCCGCTCCATGCGCAGACTCAACGTCTCGAGTCCCTGGATGAAGAGGAACGCGTTGAACGGCGAGACCGCGGGGCCGATGTCGCGCTGGTACTGCAGACGCGCTTTCAGGATGTACTGCGCGGGACGCAGCTCGTCCGGCAGCTGCGAGAAGACGAGACCGTGGTAGCTCGGGTCCGGTTCCGTGAAGCCTGGGAACCGGCCGCTCGCGACGTAGTCGAACGAGCCGCCGTCCACGATCACGCCGCCGATCGACGTGCCGTGACCGCCGATGAACTTCGTCGCGGAGTGCGTGACGATGTCGGCGCCGTGACGCAACGGCTGGCAGAGGTACGGCGTCGCCACGGTGTTGTCGATCACCAGCGGGACGCCCGCCTCGTGCGCGACCGCCGACACACCCTCGAAGTCGAGGACGTCGTTCTTCGGGTTGCCGAGCGTCTCCGCGTAGAACGCCTTCGTGTTCGGGCGGATCGCGGCGCGCCACGCGTCGAGATCGTCGGGGTCGTCGACGAAGCTCACGTCGACGCCCGCCTTCGGGAACGTGTAGTGCAGCTGGTTGTACGTGCCGCCGTAGAGCGACGCGGACGAGACGATGTGGCCGCCGTTCTCGGCCAGGTTCATCAGCGCGACGTACTGCGCCGCCTGCCCGGAGCTCGTGGCCAGGGCACCGACGCCCCCTTCGAGCGCGGTCATCCGCTGCTCGAAGACGTCCTGGGTCGGGTTCATGATGCGCGTGTAGATGAACCCGAGCTCCTCCAGCCCGAAGAGCGCGGCGGCGTGCTGGGTGTCTCGGAACACGAAGCTCGTCGTCTGGTAGATCGGCACGGCCCGCGCGCCGGTCGCCGGGTCCGCGACCGCTCCCGCGTGGACCTGACGAGTCTCGAATCCCCAGTCCGGCATCACGTGCTCCTGTCGTCGTCGAGTGCGGCCCACCGTAAGCAGCGAAATCCGAGTGATCAAGTCGGATTTTGCGGACGGGATCTCGTGCGGCCGGAATGCGCAGCGGCGTGACGCGGTTGTGCCGTTCGCGGGTCGAGCGGCGGGCACCTGCTCTGGCCCTCCCCCTCCGGCTCGGTGCAACGCTCGCCGCTCCCCGCGCTGTTCGTGTCCGTGCGGCGATACCGCGGATGAACCGACGCGCGACGGGGTAGAAGCACCCACAGATGACCGCGGCGACGACGCCACCGCTCGTGATGGTCCTCGACCGCATCGGTCCCGGCACCGTCGCGGAGACGAGGCTGGCGGTCCGCGAGCTCGTGCGGCACGCCGGCATCGGCGATCTCGCCGACTCCGCAGCGCTGCTCACCACCGAGCTGGTCGCGGACGCGGTCGCGCGCGAGCCCGACGCGCTGATCGTCTACGCCGAGTGCGACCGCCGCCACGTGCGCGTCGAGGTCGGCGAGACGGGCGAGGCCGCGAGCACCGCGGCGCGCCGTGCTCCCGGGTCGGTCGCCCACGGCGAGGCGCGCACGGCGGGCGCGCTGCGCAGTCGCCTGCTCGACGAGCTCGCCGACGGGTGGGGCAGCATCCGCACCGGCGACGGCGGGATCGTCTGGTTCGACGTCGGGATCCGCACCTCCGTCTGAACGCGCGGCGGCAGACTCTCTGCCGGTCGATCGGTGAGCGGTCCCGCCGGGCCGTTTCGAATCGCGTTCGGAGCTCGCGTCAGACGAGCCGCGGGCTCCCGCGGCGAGTGCAGGTCACAGCGCGAGCCCGCGCGAGATGTCCCAGCCGTGCCAGTACTGCCCGGTCTGGAGTGGCGGCGCAGGCTGTGTGAGCTGGAACGGGTGCACACCGCCCCAGCCGTCGCCCACGTATCCGCCCGTCCCGTCGTGTGAAACCGTGATGCCGCGTGCGATGTCCCACGGCTTCCAGTACGGGCCGTTCGATGCGCTGGGCGTTGCCCCGCCGAGGGAAAAGCCGTGGATGCCGCCGTACCCGTCGAGCACCAGCCCGCCGGCGGACGTCAGCGAGAGTGAGCCGCTCGGGACCGTCGCGATGCCCCGCACGATGTCCCAGCCCGGCCAGTAGTTCGGCGTCGACAGGTTGGGCGGCATCGGCGCGTTGCCGACCGCGAACGGGTGGAGCCCGCCGTAGCCGTCGACGACGTAGCCGCCCGTTCCGTCGGGCAGGAACGCGACGCCGCGCGCGATGTCCCAACCGGGCCAGTAGCCACTCACGCGCGCGCCCGGCGGCGGGGTCTGTGTTCCGACACCGAACGGGTGCAGTCCGCCATAGCCGTCGAGGACGTAGCCCCCCGCGCCGCTCGGGAGCACCGCGACGCCGCGCGCGATGTTCCACGTTCGCCAGTACGGCCCGCCACTGGTTGTCGGCGGTGCGGTCCCACCACTCGCCGCGACCGGATGCAACCCACCAAACCCGTCGAGCTCGTATCCACCGCTCAGCGGGGTGACGAGCACGGTCGACGAAGCACGTGGGCTGCCGCTCATCCGTGCGGTGACCGTCACGGTGTACGCCGCGTTCGTCGTCAGTGACGAAAGGGTTGTCGTCGACGATGCTGTCGTCGTACTGCCACCCCCGCTCTGGCTGATCGCGTAGTCGGTCGCGCCGCTGCAGGGCGCGTTCCACGCGATGAGCGCGCTGCCGTTCGACTGCGTCGCACGAAGACTCTGTGGCGGGGTGAAGACGCCAGCCTGAGCGAGCGCCTTGCACACATCCAGGCGGCCGCCGCTCGAGACCTTGGACGACAGCGAGCTGCTCGGGTCGACGCTGTTCACCATGTCGACACGCAGCTGCGTCGCGTCCGCGCTCGGCGCGGCCGCTGCGATGAGTGCCGCGGTGCCCGAGACGAACGGTGTCGCCATCGACGTGCCGTCGAGGTACGCGTAGTTGCGCGGTGGCGTCCCGCAGTACGGATCGTTCTCGCCGAAGGGGAACTCGGTGGGGACCGTGGACAGGATGCACTCGCCTGGCGCGGCGAGCGCGACCGTGCTCGCGCCGTAGTTCGAGAACCACGACAGCCCGTCGTACGGGTCGCTCGACGCGACGCACAGCACTCCCGACGTGGAGCACGGGTACTGAGGCGTCGTGTCGACGTCGATCGGCGTTCCCGAGTTGTCCCCGTTCCCCGCGGCGGCGACGAAGAGGATGCCGGCCGCGTTCGCGCTCTGGATCGCGTTGTCGAGCGCGGTGTCGTCGCCGCTGCCGCCCCACGACGCGTTGATGACGCGCACGTTGACGCCGTGGTTCTTCGCGTCGACCACCCAGTTGATCGCGGCGATCGCGGCGACGTCGTCACCCGATCCCGAGCTGTCGAGGAACTTGACCGCCATGATGCGCGCTTGCCACTCGACGCCGGAGACCCCCGTTCCGTTGTTGCCCGCGGCGCCGATGATCCCTGAGACGTGGGTGCCGTGGCCGTCGTCGTCGAACGGGATGCACGGGTCGAGGCCGTAGTACGGGGAGCCCGCCTCTTGTGCCAGCGCGTCATAGCCGTGCGTTCCCGCGCGACAGGAGCCGATGCCGCCGGGGTTCGTCCACATGTTGGTGGCGAGGTCGGGGTGCACGTAGTCGACCCCGCTGTCGATCACGGCGACGACGGGCGCGTTGCTCGCGGCCGACCCGCGCGCGACGTCCCACGATTCCGGCGCAGCGATCTTCGCGGGACCCCATTGCTGCGCGTAGTAGGGATCGTTCGGGATCGTCTCGGTTGCGTGGTAGAGGTAGTCCGGTTGCGCGAGCGTGACGCTCGGGTCCGCTTTCAGGTGGGCAATCACGCCCATGACGTCACCGTTCGGGACGGACACCGTCTGCACATCGCTCCCGCGCGCGACGGTGCGTGCTCGAGCGCCATGGAGGCTTCGCGCCTGCTGCTGGGCGCTCACGCCGGGCTTGAACTTCACGAGCACACGGTCCGTGCGGTAGCGCGCCGTCGCCGACGAGGGCGAGGGGCGCGCCGCGCGCGGCGTCGCCGGTGACGCGCCCGCGGGGTTGGGGACCACGACCAGCGCGGTCGCGACGGTCACGAGGACCGCGACGAGCACACGGATGGGCGAGCGGGTCATGAGCGCACCAGCGTGCCATGTCCCACGCCGTGGCTCGCGCCACTGGTGGACGCGCCCGTAGCGCTTGCGCGGGCCGGGATCACGTGTGCGCTACGCGGGTCGGCGCTGGTCCTGGGATGCGGACGAGACCGCCGTCTCCCACGCGGCGTGCAGACCGGTCCGCGTGTCGCGCGCCGCGTACGCCACGGACGCGAGCGCGTCGTTCGCGGCCAGCTCGCGCTCGAGGCGAGCGGCGAAGGCCGCGACGCCGGCGTCGTCTGCGCCGACCGAGAGCACTGCGAACGTGCCGTCGCCGGTACGCGCGACGACGTCCTCCTCGCGACACTCCGTCCGCAGGACGCGCGCCGCGCGTCGCAGCAGCACCTGTGCGGCGTCGTCGCCCTCGATCCCGCGGATGACCTCGTATCCGGCGAGCTCGACGACTGCGATCGCGGCGCGGTCACCGTAACGACGGCACCGGCTCTCCTCCGCGACGAGGACCTGCTCCCAATACGCGCGGTTGCCCACGCCTGTCACGCCGTCGTGCATGTCGGCGGCGTCCGCGCGCGCGACCGTGCGCGCCGCGTCGGATTCGCGCAGCTCCGCTGCGAGGTGCGTGCCGAGCAGGCGGGCGAGGAGCTCGATCAGCGCGGTCGTCTCGGTGACCGCGACGTCAGCGGGCCGCGTGCCGACACCCGCGACGATCCCGAACAGTGTCCCGTCGGCACGGCAGAGGGGCGCGCCCGCGTACGCGGTGATGCCGTGTTCCCGCGCGGCGGGTGCGTCCCGGTACGACTCGACGTCGGCGAGCGGGGCGGCGACGCGCGGTCCGCGCTCGGCGAGCATGCGCGCCGAGATCGACGCGGTCCACGAGAACGTGTCGCCCGGACGCGCACGTACGGAGGCTCCCGCACTCGCGAGCACCACGGCCTCGTCGCCGTCGACGCGCGCGACGACCCAGGCGTCCAGGGGCAGCGTCGCGTCGAGATGGGCCAAGACGGCCTCGCAGGCGTCTGCGAAGTCCCCGAAGGGCGCGAGCGACCAGCCCGGCAGCGGCGACGGCTGGGCGAGGTTTGGCACGTCTGTGTTGTCGGCAGATCGGTTCCGGAGTTGAACACCGTCCCGCTTGTACGCTCCCGTCCCCACCGGCCGGAACCGTGACGAGGAGGACCCGTGCCGACGCCCGAGCAGGTCCGCGCCGCCGTCGACGCGTACGTGGACGCCTACAACCGCGACGACCGCCAGGCGTTCCTCAGCGCGTTCAGCGACGACGGCGTCGTCGTCGACCCGGTCGGGACGCCGCCCCACGAGGGGATCGACGCCCGCGGCGGGTTCTGGGACTCGGTCCACGCCCTGGCGGATCGGCTCGAGCTGGTCCCCGAGGACGTGATCGTGTGCGCCGACGAGGCGGTCATGGTCTTCGAGATCCTCGCGACCAGCGGCGGAGCGACGACCGTCCTCGACGCCGTGGACGTCTTCCGAGTGGACGACGACGGCCGGATCACGTCGATGCGGGCCTACTGGGACCTCACCCGGGCCCGTCCCGCCTGACGCCCGGGGACCGCATCGGAGCCGGCGAGACCGGGATCGACTGGCTCGCTCCGGCGCGCGTCGGCAAAAATGAACGAGCGATGCATGTCGAATCCCGTGATTCCGTCTCGCTGAAGCCGGCCGAGCTCGACGAGCTGGGCCAGCTCCTCTCCGCCGTCGGCGTCTCACTGGGCGACAGCGACCTCGATCAGCAGGTCGAGCAGTTCGCGCTGGTGGTCCAGGCGTCCGAGGACGGCGACCGCCAGGGCTTCCTGTTCGGCTCGCTCGAACGGGTCGGCGGCACGCCGTGCATCCTCTGGGGCCTCGGAGCCGTCCGCCGGTCGCGCAACGCCAACGCCGTGCTGAAGGGGCTCGTCGCGGAGCTGTACCGCAGGGCCGCGATCTCCTTCCCCGACGAGGACGTGCTCGTCGCCGGGCAGGTCGCCCACCCCGCCGCGTACGCGCTGCTGTCGCCGTTGACCGACATCGTGCCGCGCCTCGACTACTCGCCGACCGGCGAGGAGCGGGCCTGGGGGCGGCGCCTCGCGCGCCGCTTCGGGTGCGACGGCCGCTACGACGACCGCCGGTTCCGGCTCGCGGCGATCGGCAAGCACGCGCCGATCCTCGACGCCAGCACCGTGAAGGCGGGTGGCAAGGCCGCCACGACGCTGCTCGATGGTGTCGACGCGACCCAGGGCGAGGCGATGATCGCGTTCGGCTGGGCGCTGGCGGACGCGCTCGCCAACGGCCTGTCGTCCGGCAGCTGACGGCTCGCCCGGCGCGTCCTAGATGCCGGCCCGCGCTGCGAGCGCGTCGTCGAGCTGCGCGCGCAGGCCGGCTGGGTCGGTGACCGGCTGCTTGCACGCGTAGTACTCGCACACGTACGCGCTCGGCCGTCCGTCGACCGTCGACCGGTCGGCGAGCAGCGGACTCAGGTCCGAGGCGCCCCGCTGGGGGCGCGCGACGGTCACCACGCTGTCGGGGAGGAATCGGCCGCTCACCTCGCGCCACAGCGCGCGGGTCGCCGCGTCGTCGGGCTCGCCGACGACCGCGACCTCGATCGGCGCGCTCGTCGCGCGCTCGAGCGCCTCGAGCGCGTAGATGCATGCCGACGGCTGCCGCTGGAGCAGCGGTGACAGGAAGCGCAGCGCGCCGAACGCCGGCTCGTCGTAGCCCGTCCGGCCCGACAGCGCGGCGAGCCGGAGCAGCGCGTCGGCGGCGAGCGAGGTGGCGCTGGGCGTCGCGCCGTCGAACAGGTCCTTCGGGCGGACGATCAACGTCTCGGCGTCGGTCCCGGTCGTGAAGAACCCGCCTGCGTCACGGTCCAGGAACAGGTGCAGCAGGCCGTCGGCAACCTCGAACGCCGGTTCGAGCCAGCCGATCTCGTCACGCTCGGCGAGGGTCACGAGCGCGGCGAGCAGCGCGGCGTAGTCCTCGGCGTACGCGAGATGGCGGGCGCGTCCCGTCGCGCCCCACCCGTCGCGAGCGCCGACGGTCGCCTGCCACGACCGCAGGAACCGGCCGTCGTCACGCCGCAGCTCGCGCAGCAGGAACCGCGCGTTGGCCCGTGCCGCATGGAGCCAGTCGTCGCGGTCGAGCGCGCTCGCGGCTTCCGTCAGCGACCGCAGGAACAGCGCGTTCCAGCCGAGCAGCACCTTGTCGTCGAGCCCGGGCCGCACGCGGGGCGCGCGCGCCGCGAACAGCGCGTGCCGCGCGCGCTGCACCGCGGCCGGTCGGTCCTCGCCCGGATCGACGACGTGGAGGATGTTGCTGCCCTCGAAGTTCCCGCCCGCGGTGACGCCGTAGTAGCGGACCGCCTCTGGCGCGTCGGCGCCGCACACCCGCTCCAGCTCGTCGAGCGACCAGACGTAGTAGCGACCCTCGTGGCCCTCGGAGTCGGCGTCCTCGGCGCTGAAGAACCCGCCGTCGGGATGGTGGAGGTCGCGCAGGACGTACGTGATCGTCTCCTCCACGACCCGGCGGTAGCGCGCGCGGCCCGTCACGAGGAACGCGTGCAGGTACGCGCGCGTGAGCAGCGCCTGGTCGTAGAGCATCTTCTCGAAGTGGGGCACGAGCCAGTGCGCGTCGACCGAGTAGCGGTGGAACCCGCCGCCGATCTGGTCGTACATGCCGCCCGCGGCCATGTGGTCGAGTGTCGTCGCGGCCATCGCGATCGTGTGGTCGTCGCGGTCGCGCAGGTACGCACGCAGCAGCAGCTCGATCGTCCCGGACGGCGGAAACTTCGGCGCGGGACCGAAGCCGCCGAAGCGCGCGTCGAACTGGTCGCGCGCGTTCGCGACAGCGAGACGGATCGCGTCACGGGAAAGGTCGGCCGGCTCCTCGCCCGCCGGCGCGCGGAACGACGCCTCCGCCGCGATCACGTCGTGCACCTTGCCCGCCTGGTCGAGGAGCTCGGCGCGTCGGGTGCGCCATGCGCCGTCGATCGCGGCGAGCACGCGCGGGAACCCGGGCATGCCGTGACGATCCTCGGGCGGGAAGTACGTGCCCGCGAAGAACGGGAGGCCGTCGGGTGTGAGGATCACGGTCATCGGCCAGCCGCCCCGGCCGCTCATCGCCTGGACGGCCTGCATGTAGATCCCGTCGACGTCGGGCCGTTCCTCGCGGTCGACCTTCACGCTCACGAACCGGTCGTTCATCACGCGCGCGATCTCGGGGTCCTCGAACGACTCGTGGGCCATGACGTGACACCAGTGACACGACGAGTACCCGACCGACAGCAGCACCGGGACATCGCGCCGGCGCGCCTCGCTGAACGCGTCGGCGCCCCACGGGAACCAGTCGACCGGGTTGTCGGCGTGCTGGCGGAGGTACGGGCTGGACTCCTGCGCGAGCCGGTTCATGGTTCGACGGTACCCGGGCGGTCACGCGCCGACGCCGAGACGCTCCTTCGCGGTCTGCTTGCCCCAGCGGTAGTCGGGCTTGCCCGACGGTGACCGGACGATCGCGTCCACGAGCAGAACCTGACGCGGCACCTTGTAGCCCGCGACGTGGCGGCGGACGTGCGCGTCGAGCTCGTCGAACGTCGGTTCACGACCGGGTCGGGGTTGCACGAGCGCCACAACTCGCTCGCCCCAGCGCTCGTCCGGCACCCCGACCACGACGGCGTCGAACACCGCCGCGTGCCCCTTGAGCGCGGCCTCGACCTCCTCGGGGTAGACCTTCTCGCCGCCGGTGTTGATCGACACCGACCCGCGGCCGAGCAGCGTGATCGACCCGTCGGGCTCGATGCGCGCGTGGTCACCGGGGACCGACCAGCGCACGCCGTCGACGACCGGGAACGTCGCCGCGGACTTCTCGGGATCGCGGTAGTAGCCGAGCGGGATGCGACCGCGGCGCGCCAGCTTCCCGACGACGCCGGGCGCCGCGGGACGGAGATCGTCGTCGAGAACGGTGGTCTCGTCGTTCACCATGAAGCGCGGCTGCGTGCTCACGTCCGCGCCGGCGACGGTGACGGACTGGCCCTGCCCACCCGCCTCCGACGATCCGTACCCGTCGACGATCAGCGAACCGGGCAGCTTCTCCGCCAGCGCGCGCTTGACGGACGGCGACAGGATCGCACCTCCACTGAGGATGACGGAGCAACCCGACACGTCCACGCCGGGTGGTAGCCGGTCGAGCGCCTCGGCGAGCGGCCGCGCGAACGCGTCGCCCACGATGACGAGAAAGTTCACGCGCTCACGCGCGACGAGCTCCCACAGCCTGACCGGATCGAGCCGGTGCTCGGGCGAGATCACCACCGCGCCGCCCGTGTACAGCGTGGAGAACGCCATCCAGTGCGCGGTCCCGTGCATGAACGGGCACGCGGGGAGACAACGGGTGATGCGCGCGTCGCGGGCGCGGTCGGCGAGCTCCTCCGGCGTCGACACCTCGTTGCCGATCCCGCCGCCGCCGAAGGCGCCGAAGAAGATGTCCTCGTGGCGCCACATCACGCCCTTGGGCATCCCCGTCGTGCCGCCGGTGTAGAGGATGTAGAGGTCGTCGGCCGAGCGAGGTGCGAAGTCGCGCGCGGGTGACGCGTGCGCGAGCGCATCCTCGTAGTCGGTGGCACCGAGCGTGCGCGCGGCGTCGTGCGTGTCGCTGCCGTCGTCGACCGCGACGAACGCGCGGAGGTTCGGGAGCTGTTCGCGGATCGCGACGAGCTTCGGCGCGAACTCGCAGTGGAACACGACCGCGACGGCGTCGCAGTCGTCGAGCAGGTAACGGAGCTCCTCCTCGACGTACCGGTAGTTGACGTTGATGGGGACGGCTCGCACCTTGTACGCGGCGAGCATCGCCTCGAGGTACTCGGTGCCGTTGTAGAGGTACAGCGCGACGTGATCGCCGGCGCCGACGCCCGACGCGGCGAGATGGTGCGCCAGCCGGTTCACGCGCGCCTCGAGCTCGCGGTACGTCAGCCGGCGGTCACCGCAGACGAGCGCCTCGCGGTCGGGGACGGTGTCGACGACGATCTCGAACAGGTCCGCGAGGTTGAACTGCACGATTACATGGCTCCCTCGGGCCGGGCCGTCCCGTGCTCCGCACACGGCCCGGCTTCGTCCGCACTCGTGGCTCCCTCGGGCCGGGCCGTCCCGTGCTCCGCACACGGCCCGGCTTCGTCCGCACTCGTTCGCTCCCGCTCCGCTCGGGCGGCGAACGTAGCGGGCGCCCGGCGCGCCCGGGCAAGCTGACAGCGCGTCAGACGCGCAGCGCCCGCAATGCGTCGTCCACGAGCGGCCACGCGCCGTCGACCACACGACGCAGCGCGGCCTCGGTGCCGGTGGCGACGGCGTCGTCGGCCGCGTCCCACAGCTCGGCCTCGACGGGGGCGAACCGGGCCCGCACGCCAGCGAGCGCGTCAGCGTCCTGCTCCACACGAGATCGCAGCGCGGCGAACCGCGACCACGTCTCGGTGCGGGCGAGCTCCGCGGGCACGGTCGCGGTCGGGAACACGGGGACGTACACGCTCGCGCACGGGCTGCCGAGCGCGACCCAGGCGCGCACCGGCTCGTCCTCGTCGCGAGGTAGCTCGGCCACCATCGACGCCGCGGTCGCCTGGTAGCCGCGGAGGTGCATGCACACGGTCACCCCCGTTCCGTCCGCCTCGATGCGTGTCGGCAGGGGCGAGGCGTCGTCGGCTGCGGCGCCGGGCCGTCCCCATGGGCGCTCGCCGTGATGGCGCAACGTCGCGACGACGTCGCGCGCGCTCACCGCGCGTGCGCTGGTCGCGACGCACGCACCGGTCGCGGCCAGGCGGACATCCGCGTGGCCGGTCGGCTGCGTCGGGTCGCGCCACGCGCCGAAGTCGGCATCCGGAGGCACGTCGGACGACGCGCGCGTCCAGTCGCGGCCGAGCGAGACGCGATTCGAGATCGACGCGCCGTCCTCGACGGGCCGCGCTGCCCACGTGCGGGCACTCGTCTCGAGCACCCACGCGGAGCTTGGATCGGCGACGAGGAAGGAGGAGAAGTACGGCTCGTCGTGCTCCTCCTCGCCGCTGCCGCCTTGACCGTGGCGCTCGAGCAACGAGGTCGCGACGTCGATCGCCTCGTCAGCGTTCGCCGCGCGCTCGAGCGCGAGACGCACGAGGTCCATGCCGATGAGCGCGCGCGGCGCGACGCGCGCGTCGTCGACCGTCCAGACCCGCTCGTTGCCCATCGCGACGCGGCGCTCGTTCACGCCGTGCTCGAAGCCCCACAGCCAGGCGGGGCGCGATCCGAGCACGGGCATCGCGCCCGCGTCGGGCACGTCGACGTACTGGGCGCGCACCGACACGCCCCGTGGGCGCGGGCCGAACGACTCGACGACCTGGGCCTCGCGCACCGGCCGGTCCGAGTTCTTGGCGAAGACCGTGCGGTCCCGGCCGATCAGGCAGAGCGTGTCGCACACGGCTCGTGCTTCCGACGGAAGCGGGCTGGGGGCGGGGCTGGGGGCGGGGGTGGGGGCGGCATCAGAAGAAGTCGCTGCCGCCGTCGACGGGGATCGTCGCGCCGACGATGTAGCTCGCCGGCTCCGAGCACAGGAACACGACGAGCGCGGCGACCTCCTCGGGGAGGCCGATGCGGCCGATGTCGTTCGGCGTCGCGAAGTCGCGCTCGATCGCGGCGTACGCCGCCTCGAGCGGGCCCTCGGGGAGGTCGCTGCGGTCGGACTCGTCGAGGTACGTCTCGATCGCCGGGGTCATCACCATCCCGGGCGCGACGGTGTTCACGATGATCCCCTGACCTGCGAGCTCGCGGGCGAGGTTCTTCGACGCGCTCGCGAGCGCGGACTTCGCCGCCGTCCACCCGATGAGCCCGGGGCTCTGGTGCCGGATGTTGCTCGACGCGACGTTCACGATCCGGCCGAACGCGGCCTTGCGCATCAGCGGCAGCCCGGCACGCACGCAGCGGATCGCGGACACCACGCCGGCATCGAACGCGTCGAGCCATTCGTTGTCGGTGAGCTCGTCGATCCCGCCGAGGTGCGCGGGGCCGGCCGCGTGCACGAGCACGTTCAGCTCGCCCCACCGCTCCTCGAGGAACGAGAACGCGGCCTCGACCTCGCCGGTGTCGAGCAGGTCGCACTGCAGGCCGAGGGGGTCGGGAGAGCCGCACTCGCGCAGCTCGTCCTCGGTCTCACGCAGGTCGGACTCCGTGCGTGCGAGCACCGCGACGCGGCAGCCCTCCGTCGCGAGGAGCTCGGCCGTCGCGCGGCCGATCCCACGCGAGCCGCCGGCGACGACGGCGGCCCGTCCGCGCAGTCCGAGATCCATCCCGCGTGAACCTCCCGGTCGTGCCCGCCCGCGTGACGCGGCGGCAATCTACGCGGGCGACGCGAGCTGCGCGGCGAAGTGCCGCGGCGTCAGCGGCTCGCCGGTCGCGTGCTCGACGAGACGGTCCCACCGCATCGACGTGCCGGGCCCGAAGAAACGGTCGGCGAGCAGCGCGCCCGCCTCGGGCCGGCCCACGAGACCGCCGGCGCGCGCGTGCAACGTCGCGTCGAGCTGCGACGCGACCATCTCGCCGTACAGGTAGTTCTGGTAGTAGACGGGCGCCGCGGCGAGATGGATCTTCGCCGCCCAGTCGGGCGCGCGGCGGCCGGCCGGACGGGGCACCTGTTGGTACCGCTCGACCAGGTCCCACCAGCGCGTGTCGTGGTCCGCGTCCGGATCCGCGTACAGGCCCCGTTCGAAGTTCGTCATCACGAGCACCCATCGCGCGAACACGAGCAGGGCGCCGCGCTGCATGCGCGCGAGGCCGTCACGCAGCGTGTCGACGCGCCCGTCGTCGAGCCCGGCGACGCCCGCGAGCCACCGCGGGTCGCGCGGCAGCCTGCCGAACAGCATCGCCACACCCTCGGTCGTCAGCGGGTGCATCGTGCGCAGCAGCCACGGCAGGTCCCGGCGCACCCCGAGGTCGTAGACGGCGTGCCCGAACTCGTGGAGCATCGTCTCGACCCAGCGCTCGTTCGGGACGATGTTGCACAGCACGCGGACGTCACCCTCACGGTCGACGTCGATGCAGAACGCGTGCTGGCTCTTCGCGTCGCGGGGCAGCAGGTCGCTGCGCCCCAACGCGGGACGGATGTCCAGCCCGATCCCGTCGTAGGTCCGGAGCGTGAGCGCCTCGACGTCCGCGTCCGCGAAGAGCGGATCGAGGTCGACGTCGTCGCCGCCGGGAGGGTCCTGGAAGAACGGGTCGTCGTAGTGCCACGGGCCGAGCGCGGCGACCGAGCAGCCGAATCGGGTCGCACGTCGCTCGTCGACCTCCACCTTCCACCGCGTGAACGGCTCGCGCGTGACCCGGTCGACCTCGTCGAGCGTGGCCATGAGCCGGTCTTCGTCGAGCTCGCCCGTCGCGAGCGCGAGCTCGAAGTGATCGCGGAAGCCGAGCGTCCGTGCCGCCTCGTTGCGCAGACGCGCGAGCTCGCGCACGAGCTCGGCGACCTGCGCGCCGACCTGCTTCGACGCCTCCCACGCGCGGCGTCGCAGGTCGCCGTCGTCGCTCGCCCGGAGGATCTTCGCGATCTCGTTGTCGTCGACGGGCGTCCCGTCGAGGTCGCCGCGGAACGCGTTGAACGTCCCCTCGACCTGCGCCTCCAGCTCGACGATGCGCGTCCGCAGCGCGGCCGGGACCTGCTGCGGCGCGAACCCGTCGAACAGCACGTCGAGCTGGCGCGCGACGAGCGGGTCGAGATCGCGCTGCTCGCGTGCGTCGCGGATCGCCGCGAACGCCTCGGGGTCCGCGAGCGCGTCGCGCAGCGCGACGTCGGCGGCGACGCGTCGTGCCTCGGTCTCGTCGGACACGAAGTTCGCGGCGTCCCACCACGCGTGCGCGGCCGCGATCTCGAGCGGCTTGATGCGCGCCTCGAGCTGCGCGACGAGCTCGACCGGATCGGGACGCACGCCTGCTAGTGGAACCAGATGCGCTGGTAGTCGCGACTCATCGGGTGGACCAGGAGCGCGACCAGGGCGACGTCGAAGATCGTGTTGAGGATGTAGCTGCCCTGGAAGTAGAAGCCGACTCCGAGCCCGAGGATCAACGGCCAGCACAGGTTGAGCACGGCCCCGACGACGCCGAGCGCGTACCCCCACTTCTTCTCGTTCGCGATGCCGAAGGCACCGACCGCCATCGCGGCCATGGTGATCAAGAAGAGCGGATAGGTGAGCGCGCCGCCGATCAGCATGAAGACGGCGTCGAGGTACAACAGGATGACGGCGATCTGGAGCGTCTGTGGTTGGTGCGGGTTGAACCACCGGCGTTCGTTCACGGGACCATTGTGGCCGACAGGCGGCCGGAAGGAGAGCCGGGTCGCCGGCGGAGCTGCCCGCAGGCGGCGTCGATGTCGGTGCCGCGGTTGCGCCGGACCGTCGCCCGGACGCCGGGACGCTCGACCCGCGCCGCGAACGCGCGTGCCCGGCCGACGGACGGCGCGCGCCCGGCGAACCCGGCGGTCGGGTTCAGTGGGATGACGTTCACGTGAGCACCGCCGCGCAGGCCCGCATCGGCGAGCAGCGTGCCCAGCCGCGCCGCGTCGGCGGGCCGGTCGTTCACACCGTCGATCAGCGCGTACTCGAACGTGACCCGGCGACCCGCAGCCGCGGCGACCTCGCGGGCCGCGTCGAGGACGGCGTCGATGGGGTAGTGACGGTTCAGTGGGACGAGCGACGCGCGCAGGTCGTCGTCGGGCGCGTGCAGGGAGACGGCCAGCGTCACGGGGAGACCGGCGCGCGCGAGGCGACGCATGCCGGGCACGACGCCGACGGTCGACACCGTGATGTGGCGGGCGGAGATCCCGACGTCGTCGTGCAACCGCTCGACGGAGGCCCACACCGCGTCGAAGTTGGCGAGCGGCTCGCCCATCCCCATGTAGACGACGTTCGAGACCCTCTGCGGCGAGCGGTGCGCGGCTCGCAGGACCTGCTCGACGATCTCGCCGGCCGTCAGGTGACGCTCGAAGCCGGCCTGGCCGGTCGCGCAGAACGTGCAGCCCATCGCGCACCCGGCCTGCGACGACACGCACACGGTGGCGCGGTCGTCGGAGCGCATGAGGACCGTCTCGACCTGCGCGCCGCCGTCCGCGCACGCGTAGAGCCACTTCGTCGTGAGGCCGTCGCGCGACGTCTGCTGCAGGACCGGTTCGAGCGCCGTCGGGAGCGCGTCCGCGAGGTGTGCTCGCAGACGCTTGGGGAGGTCGGTCGCGTCCTCGAGGGGTTCCGCGCGCCGGTACAGCGCGTCCCACACCTGGCGCGCGCGATACGCGGGCTCGCCGCGTTCGCGCACGATCGCGGCGACGTCGTCGAACGTCGCGCCGTAGCGGGGCGCCGGCGCGGTCGTCATCGCGACGCTCCGTCGTGCAGGTCGCGCTCGTACGCGCGGTCGACGCGTACCGTGCGGAACCCGAGCGACCGGTAGAGGGAGACGGCGGCGTCGTTCGCGGCGTCGACGTAGAGCATCCCGGTCGTCACGCCGCGCGCCGCGAGGGACTGGAGACCCGCGACGACGAGCGGACGGCCGAGGCCCCGGCCCTGTCGTGACGGGTCGACGCCGATGACGTAGATCTCGCCGACGCCGTCGGCGTGTATCTTCGTCCAGCAGAAGCCGGCCAGGCCACGCTCGTCGAACGCGACGACGAAGCCCTTCGGGTCGAACCACGGTTCCCGCATCCGCCGTTCCAACGTCGCGTGCGTCCAACCACCCTGCTCGGGGTGACCGGCGAAGGCGGCGTTGTTGACCGCGAGCCAGCCGTCGTCGTCACGGCCGGGGACGAACGTGCGGACGTCGACACCGTCGGGCCAGCGGGGCTCCTGGCCGAGGGGGAGCAGGACCTCCATGCGGTGCAGGTCACGCGACGGCCGGAAGCCGGTCCGGGTGGCAACCGCGTCGCTGCTGTCGTCCGCGCCGATCCGCCACCAGGTCGCCGACGTCGCGTGCTGCGCGCGTGCCGCGTCGACCGCGGCGTCGAGCAATGCCGCGGCGACCTCACGGTCACGCGCGTCCGGGTGCACGACGAGGCCGATCTCGGCGTCACGCGTGGCGCGCGCGCCGTCGCCGGTCGCGACGTGTGCGAACCCGACGAGGCGATCCCGGTCTGTCGCGACCACCTCCGCGTGCGGCCCCGCACTCGCGGGATCGGCGAGGTCGCGCCAGACAGCGTCGCCGAGCGACTCGTGCCCGTCCGCCGCGACCGCGGCGGCGTGGAGCCCGCGCACGTCCTCGAGCTGCGCGCGGTCGAGGGACGCGACCGTGCGGACGGCGACCGTGGTGGGATCGGTCACGGCGTCCGAGCGTACCGGCGACCGTGTCGGGCCGAGCCGGTAACGTCGGCGCGATGGCCCGACCCCGAGGAGCGCGGGCGCGCGCGGCCGAGGTCGTGCGCCGTCTCGCCGAGGAGTATCCCGACGCGCGCTGCGCGCTCGAGCACCGCAACCCGTTCGAGCTGCTCGTCGCGACGATCCTGTCCGCGCAGAGCACCGACGTCATGGTCAACAAGGTGACGCCCGCGCTCTTCGCGCGGTGGCCGGAGCCCGCGGAGCTCGCCGCCGCCGACCCGGCCGAGCTCGAGGACGTCATCCACCCGACGGGCTTCTTCCACGCGAAGGCGAAGAGCCTGATCGGGATGGCGAGCGCGCTGCAGGACCGCTACCAGGGCGAGGTCCCGACCGAGCTCTCCGACCTCGTCACGTTGCCCGGCGTCGGTCGCAAGACGGGCAACGTCGTGCGGTCGGTCGCGTTCGATCTCCCCGGGTTGCCGGTGGACACGCACGTCAAGCGGCTCGTCGGCCGGCTGCGGCTCAGCAACGAGACCGACCCGGACAAGATCGAGGCCGACCTCGACGCGATGGTCGAGCCGGCGGACCGCGGCCTGCTCTCGCTCCGGCTCATCGAGCACGGCCGCAGGGTCTGCCTGGCCCGCAAGCCGCGCTGCGACGCGTGCGTGCTGGCCGACATCTGCCCGTCCGCCCAGCTCCCGACGGCCGCGCCGGCAGCCGCGAAAAAATCGCGCGGTCGCGGTTTGGCGGCGCGAGGGGCCGGGTAACCAACCCTCGTCCGCAGCCCACCCTGCCGGACCTGAGCGAGCGGCGCCTCCCTGCCGGCGCCGCTCGTTCGCGTCTGCGGAGATCTCGCAGCGGTGTTCCGTGAAGCGTCAAGCACACATCGTGTGCATGACGCTTCACAGAACGGACGCGGTGGTCACTCGAGCGCGCCGATGGCCTTGTCGAGCGATCGGCGCGCCGCCGTGAGCGACCGCTCGGCGGCGAACAGATCGAACGCGACGGCCGAGTCCGGTGTCCTCCCGAAGCGCTCGGCGATGCGCGTGACGCGCTCGCTCAGGTCGTCGAGCTGCGATCGCAGCGTCGAGAGCTCGGCGTGGTCCGATGCGGGGCTCACGGTGCACGAGCGTTACCCGTGGTCGTGACGGCCGCAATCCACCGCGGCCGGCCGGGACCCCGTGGTTACGATGGCCGACCGCATGCTCGCCCGCCTCGACCTGCGCGGCAACCACCGCGACCTGCACCGCGCCCTCGAACCGCCGCGCGCCGAGCGCAGCGACGACGGCGACGCGCGGGCCGCGGTCCGCGCGATCGTGGACGACGTCCGCGCGCACGGCGACGCGGCCCTGCGCGAGTACACGGAGCGGTTCGACGGCTGCGTGCCGGAGCGGCTTCGTGTCCCGTCGCCCGATCTCGACCGCGCGCTCGACGGGCTCGCGCGCGACGTCCGCGACGCGCTCGAGTTCGCGGCTGACCAGATACGGGCCTACCACCGCCTGCAGGACGTGCCCGAGATCCGGACCGTCCGCTCGGGCATCAAGGCCCACGAGGTCGTCCGGCCCGTCGACCGCGCCGGGCTCTACGCGCCCGGGGGTCGCGCCCCGCTCGCGTCGACCGTCCTCATGACCGCGATCCCGGCCCGCGTGGCGGGCGTCCCCGAGATCGCGCTGTGCGTCCCGCCCGGCGAGGACGGGCGTGTGCACGAGGTGATGCTCGCCGCGGCCGCGCTCGGCGAGGTCGACGAGGTCTACGCCGTCGGGGGCGCGCAGGCGATCGCGGCGCTCGCCTACGGGACGGAGACGATCCCGGCCGTCGACGTCGTGGTCGGTCCGGGCAACAAGTACGTGGCGCTCGCGAAGCAGGAGGTCGCGGGCGTGGTCGGGATCGAGTCCACCGCGGGTCCGTCGGAGCTCGTCGTCCTGACCGACGGCTCGGCGCCGCCCGAGTACGTCGCGATCGACCTCATGGCCCAAGCCGAGCACGGGCCCGACGGTGCGGCGATCGTCGTCGCGTGGGACGAGAACGTGCTCGACGCCGTCGACCATGAGCTCGCGCGCCTCGTCGCCGAGGCACCGCGGCGCGCCGAGATCGAGCAGACGATGACCCGCGGCGGTCGCAGCGTCCTGGTGGACGACGCGTCGCACGCGGTGCAGCTCGCGAACGCGGTCGCACCGGAGCACCTCGAGCTCATGGTCGCCGGACCCGAGCGGCTCGTGGGAGGCGTGCGCAACGCCGGTGCCGTGTTCTGCGGCGAGTGGGCACCCGCCGTCATCGGCGACTACGTCGCGGGGACGAACCACGTGCTGCCCACCGCACGATCGGCCCGGTTCGCCAGCGCGCTGCGCGTCGACGACTTCCGCAAGCACATCCACGTCGTGGGGCTCGACCGCGACGCGCTCGAGCGTGTCGCCGATCGCGTCACGACGCTCGCCCACGTCGAGGGCCTCGACGCGCACGCGGAGACGATCACGATGCGGGTCGGAGGCGACAACCGATGACCCGAGCGACGCGCACGTTCGCGCCCGTCCCGCCGCGTGACGACCTGCAGGCGCTCGAGGGCTACCACTCGCCGCAGCTCGACGTGCGGGTCCGCCTCAACACGAACGAGAGCCCCTTCCCCCCGCCGCGCGCGTTCGTGGACGCGTGGCTGGCGGAGCTGGGCACCGTCCCGTTGCACCGGTACCCCGACCGCGCCGCGCGCCAGCTGCGGGTTGCGCTCGCCGAGCGGCTCGACCAGCCCGTCGAACGCGTCTTCTGCGCCAACGGGTCGAACGAGGTGCTCCAGACGCTGCTGTTGACCTACGGCGGCGCGTCGCGTCGCGCGCTCGTGTTCGAGCCGACATACGCGCTCCACTCGCACATCGCGCGCATCACCGGGACGCCGCTCGTCGAAGCCGAGCGCCGTGACGACTTCTCCGTCGACGTCGACGTCGCGCGCGCCGCGATCGCGGAGCACGACCCGTCGCTCGTCTTCGCGTGCAGCCCGAACAACCCGACCGGCACGGTCGACGAGCACGGGACGATCGACGCGCTCACGTCGACGCTCGCCGACACCGGCCGCGCGCTGCTCGTCGTCGACGAGGCGTACGGCGAGTTCGCGCCGCGCACCGCGATCGACCTCGTCGCCGAGGACCGGCCGCTCGTCGTCGTGCGGACGTACTCGAAGATCTGGTCGATGGCGGCGCTGCGCCTCGGTTTCTGCGTCGCGCCGGAGTGGGTGGTCGAGGAGCTCGAGAAGGTCGTGCTGCCGTACCACCTCGGCGTGCCGACCCAGGTCGCCGGGCGGCTCGCGCTCGAGTACGAAGAGGCGATGCGCGCGCGGGTCGACGAGCTCGTGCGCGAGCGTGACCGCGTGCAGGACGCGCTGGAGTCGCAGCCCGGCGTGACGCCGTTCCCGTCGGGCGCCAACTTCGTGCTCTTCCGCGTCGACGGCGACGGGCACGCGGTCTGGGAGCGGCTCGTGGCGCGCGGCGTGCTGGTCCGTGACTTCGCCCGCTGGCCCCGGCTCGACGACTGCCTGCGCGTCAGCATCGGGACGCGTGACGAGAACGACGCGTTCGTCGCCGCCCTGCGCGACGCGGTCGCGGAGGAAGGGTTGCACCGGTGAGCGCGCAGATCAGGGAGTCGCAGCAGCACCGCGAGACGAAGGAGACGACCGTCGACGTCGAGCTGCGCGTCGACGGTGACGGCCGCGCGTCCGCGGACACCGGCATCCCGTTCCTGGACCACATGCTGGAGCAGCTCGGCAAGCACGCCGGCTTCGACCTCACCGTGCGCGCCCGCGGCGATCTCGACGTCGACCTCCACCACACGGTCGAGGACGTCGGCATCGTGGTCGGAACCGCGCTGAAGCAGGCGCTCGGCGACAAGGCGGGTGTCCGGCGGTTCGCCGACGCGCTCGTCCCCCTCGACGAGGCGCTCGTGCAGGTGGCGCTCGACCTGTCGGGCCGTCCGTTCCTCGTCTACGAGGTCGACCCGGTCGCCGAGTGGATCGGCACGTTCGACCCGCAGCTCGCCGAGGAGTTCTGGCGCGCGTTCGCGTTCGCGGCGGGCATCACGTTGCACCTACGCAGCGTGTCGGGCCGCAACGGGCACCACGTGATCGAGGCGTCGTTCAAGGGCGTGGCGCGCGCGTTGCGGGACGCCGTGCGGGTCGAGGGGACGACCGTCCCCTCGACGAAGGGCGCGCTCTGAACCTCTATCCCGCGATCGACCTGCGTGGCGGCCATGCGGTGCGGTTGCGACAAGGCGACTTCGCGGCCGAGACCGTCTACGACGACGACCCGGTCGGTGTGGCGCGGCGGTTCACGGACGCGGGTGCGCGCTGGCTCCATGTCGTCGACCTCGATGCGGCGCGCACGGGGAGCGCGGCGAACCTCGAGGTCGTCCGGGCGGTGTGCGCGGCGGTCGACGCCCGCGTGCAGGTCGGCGGCGGTGTGCGTGACGCGGCCGCGGCCGCCCGTCTCCTGGACGCGGGTGCGGCGCGCGTCGTCGTCGGGACCGCGGCCGTGGAGACCCCCGCGCTGGTGGGCGAGCTGTGCGCCGCGCATCCCGGTCGCGTCGCCGTCGGGCTCGACGCGCGTGGGCGCGAGGTCGCGGTGCGGGGCTGGACCGAGGTGAGCGGCCGCGATCTCGTCGAGCTCGCGGTGGCGTTCGCGGAGACCGGCGTCGCAGCGCTCGTCGTCACGGAGATCGGGCGTGACGGCACGATGACCGGCCCTGACGTCGGGCAGCTCCGGGCCGTGCTCGAGGCGACCGACGTGCCCGTCGTCGCGAGCGGCGGCGTTGGCACGATCGACGATCTGCGGACGCTCGCGACGCTGCGGGTCGGGACCCGGGCACTGGCGGGCGTCATCGTCGGGCGGGCGATCTACGAGGGACGCGTCGGGGTGGGCGAGGCCGTGCGTGCGCTCGGGACGCCGGCCACCTGATCCCGCGCGCGGGGCGGTCACGAGGGGGTCGCCGGGCGGGTACGGTCGGCACGCGCGCCGCGGGGCGCGCGAGCCACGCCGGCCGACGACAGGAGCAGGCATGACGGAGACGAATGCCGTGTGCGACGAGGCCTTCCTGCGCAAGTACCGCGAGCTGCTCGACGCGGAGGACGCCGCGTTCGACGAGCTCGAGCATGCGTACGAGGACGGGGACCGCGCCCACTTCGAGCAGGACCTGTCCGAGTGGAAGGCGATCGTCGCACGCAAGCGCGAGTTCCTCGACCGCCACGGCATCACGCTCCAAACAGCCTCGACCTGACGAAGATGCGGCACTGAGTCCCGGAATCCGGGACTCAGTGCCGCATCTTCAGCCCAGCAAGAACTCCGGCGACGCGAGGGCGACCGCGACGACGCGTCGGGTGTCCGCCGCGCCGGCCGACGCGTGCAGCGCGCGCTCGGTGCGCGTGCTCCAGCCCGGCAGCCCGAACGCGTTGGCGAGCACCGCGGGACGACGCGTGGGAACGACCTCGGCGAGCCACCGCACGTCCGCGTCCCGGAGCAGGTGCGTGGCGATCCGGAGCCGCGCGTCCGCGGGCCAGTCGCGCAGCCACGCGCGGCGGTCGGGCCAGCCCGCGATGCTCGGCGGCCGGTACGGGAGCTGCCCGAGCGCGTCGAGGACGCGCACCGTCGTGTCGCCGACCGGGATCGCGAGCGCACGGTGCGCCGAGACGACCCACTCGAGCGGCGACTTCACGAGCGCGGCGCGGGCGTGCGCCGACTGGAAGAGCGGGTGGTGGAACACGTCGCGAACCAGCGCCGCGATCTCGAGATCGTTGTCGAGGAAGCGCGTGCCGAGCTCGTGTGCGAGGCGATCGGTCGGGTCGATCGGGTAGGCGAGCTCGCTCCACACGCGCGCCGCGACGTACGGCGCGCACGCTGGATGTGCCGCCGCGGCACGCACGACGTCGGCCGCATGGAGCGGACCCGTCCGCCCGAGCACCGTCTTGGTCCGGTTGTCGAAGCGTGACGCGTCGAAGCGCACCTGACCCGAGCGACGGTCGAGCACCCACCCGGTGAGCGCGCGCGCGGCGTCGTGCACGTCGCGCTCGGTGGAGCGACCGGGGCCGAGCATGAACCGCTCGAGCAGGACGCGCGCGTAGCGGTCGTCGGGCGCGTCGGCCGCGCTGCCCAGGCCGCCCACGCACGTCAGCATCGCGAGGTCGAGCGTGACGGCCTGCGTCAACGTCTCGAACCGGGCGGTCGCGAGGTCGCGCAGCATGATGTTCTGGTCGAGCAGCGTCGCCGGCCACACGACGCGCGCGGCAGCCGTCGGGAACCAGCCGTGCCAGAGCCACGTGAGCTTCTCGCGAAGTGGGTTCGTCGAGCAGACCATCCGGCGGAGCCACCACTTCACCACTGCGTCGGTCTCGACCTCGCGGCGATCCGACGTGATCGGCGACGGCGGGCGGGTGAGGCCCGGCGCGGGGACGGCGTCGGCGCCCGCGTCCGAGCGCGCGACGAGCCGCTCCACGGTCTCGGCGTACCCGCGCTCGAGGACGTGCTCGATCTCGCCCGCGGTCGCGCCGAACCCGGCCCTCCGGACGAGGTGCGCGGCACGCTCGCGCGCGTCGGTGCCGGCCCGAGTGACCACGCTTCGGCGGGGGTCGGATGTCACGGTCGTCCTCGCTGCATCTTCCGGTCGGATCTCTCATCGACCGGCGCGCCCGTGCAGGTGAGGGGGAATTCGACCGTCTTCTCGGCTCCTAGCCGCCCGGGTCACGCTCCGCCACGAGCTCGTCGGCGAACCCGAGCGCGAGCTCGACGAGGCGGTCCGTGCGCCCGACGAAGAAGTGGCTGGCACCGCCGACGACGTGGACCTCGGTGCTCGCCCAGCGGGCCGCGATCGCCTCGACCTCGGCCGGGTCCCGGACCTCGTCGTGCTGGGCGAGGGCCAGCAGCTTGGGCCGGGGATCGTCCTCGAGTCCGGCGAGGTCGTGGACGTAGCGAAGGGGAGGGGCGATCGCGAGCCACGCCGCGACCCGCGGGTCCCGGACCGACAGCGCCATGTCGGCACCGAACGACCAACCTGCGAGGAACAGCGGACCCGGGCCGGGCGCGTCGCGGTCCAGCAGCGCGACGGCGGCCTCCACGTCGACCCGTTCGAGGTTGCCCTCGTCCCACACGCCCTCGCTGCGCTCCACGCCCCGGAAGTTGAAGCGCAGGCACGTCACGCCTGCGCGCGGCAGGGCGTCGAACAGCGCACCGATCACGATCGAGCGCATGCTCCCGCCGTACTGCGGATGCGGGTGGCACAGCACGGCGCGGGCGCGGGCGGGCCCGTTCGCCGGCGCGAGCTCGGCCTCGAGACGCAGCCCGTCCTCGGTCACGCACGTGCGGGGCTCCGGCATCCCGCTCAGGCTAGGACGGGCGCCCGCCACGGCTGCGTTGGTACACAAGTCGCGCTCCTGACCGCGACTTGTGTACCAACCGGCGTGCCCCCGGGGCGGGAGACGGCGGTCGCGTCAGCCGGTCTGCGGGTGGGTCGGCGTAGTGCCGTCCGCGAGGAGCAGGTCGAAGCCGTCCGGTGTGTTCAGCAACCCGGGGGCGGTGCCGGGGACGTCGGTCACGCCGTACTGCCAGACGATCGCGGTGGTGCGCGGGTCGATGAGCGCGACGCGGTGGCGGTAGTCGTCGTTCACGCCGATCAAGCCGTTGGGGAGACGCTCGGCGAGGCTGGGATGGTCGAGCATGCCGGGCCCGGCCGGCGGCCGGTACTGCCACACGATCTGGCCCTCGCGCGTGAACTCGACGATCCCGCCCGGGCGTGTGTAGTCGGCGATCAGGTACAGGTCGGGGCCGAGCTGCTGTGGGTCGGACGGGTAGACGACGGGCAGGTGCACGGTCCACGCGAGCCGGCCGTCCTGCGTGTACTCCGACACCCACGAGCCGTTGATCTCCGACACGAGCACGTCGCCGTTCGCGAGCGGGGTGTCGCCGTTCGGATAGCCGACACCGCGGGGCGGGTCGTGCACGCAACGGCGCGTCGTGCCGATCTGTGAGAGCGGTTGGCCCTGCGCGCTGATGAACAGGATGCGGCAGTTCTTCGCGTCGGCCACGGTGACGCGCCCGTCGGGCAGGACGTACGCGTCGTCGGGCTGGTTCAGGAACCCCGGCAGCGCGCTCGGCCGACGCGGCTGGCCGTAGCTCCACAGGAGTTGACCGCTCGGGAACCCGATCCGGACGATCGTGTCGTTCTCCTCCTCGTTCGAGATGATCGAGCGACCGTGGTCGACGAAGAACGCGTCGTCGGGAAAGTAGAAGCCGCCCGCGGGAGGAGGTGCCGTCGCAGACGACGGGTACACCCACGAGACGTGCTTCGCGGCGTCCACGAGGATCAGCCGGTTGTTCCCGCGGTCCGCGATCAGCATCCGGCCGTCGAACGCGGCCGGCGGCGCCGCCGTCGCCGGCGCGCGACCCGGGGTCGACGTCACCGTGCGCAGCATCACGACCGACGCGACGGGTCCCGCCGACTCGCCACCCACGAGGTACGCGACGTCGCCGACGACGGCGGCTCCCGCGTCGGCGAGCGGCGCCGGCAGCGTCCCGGCGACGCTCGTACCACGCTGCGGGTCGAACCGCACGACGTTCGCGGTCGGCGCGCCGCCCGTGCGCCCGCCGGCGACGTAGATGGTCCCGTCGAGCGTCACCGCGCTCGCCTCGGTGACCGGTTGCGGGAGCTGCGCGACGACGCTCGCCGTCCCCGTCGCGAGGTCGACGCGCTGCACCGCGGTGGTCGCGGCTCCTGCACTCTCGCCGCCGAACACCCAGATCGCGCCGTTCGCGACCGCGACCGCGGGATAGCGGACGGGCTGCGCCAACGTCGCGACGGTCCGGAAGTGGCGGGCGTCGTCGGTCGCGAGTACGTCCGGCGTCGGGCGGGTCCCGTCGTATCCGCCGACGAGATACGTCGTCGTCCCGGACGTCACGGCCGCGAGATCGGCGCGCGGCTGCGGGAGGCGCGCGACCAGATGCGCGGTCGTGCCGTCGAGCTCCTGCACGGCGTCGGTGACGTGCTGCGCGCCACCTCCGAACACGACCAGCCGGCCCGCGACGATCGCGGCCGCGGCGTCGTGCGTGGCCTGCGGCAGGGCACCGGCGCGCGCGAGCGCCCCCGTCGCGGGGTCGAGCCGGAACACACCGTCGGCCGACGCGTTCGCCCGGTCGAGACCACCCGCGATGTCGATCGCGCTCCCGTCGGCGACGACCGCGGCGCGCGACACCGGCGCGGGGAGCTGCCATCCGGCGTCGGCGACGTCGAGGCGCGTCACCGTCGTCGCGAGCACGTGCGGCCGCGCACGCGCGGCGCGATGACGCGTCCCCCCCGGTGACGCGACGAACACGATCGCGGCGACGACGATCGCGACGACGACGGCCGCGGCGACGACGAGCAGGCGGTTGGCACGCATCCCGCACCGGGACGCTACGGGCCCAGGCGGCGCGCGACCGTCCCCAGCGGGCCAACGGACGGTAAACGATCCTGTGGACGGGCGCCGGTCACGTCGCGGTCAGGCGCCGGCCGTCTCCGGAGCGACCTGGTCGATCAGGAACGCGAGCACGAGCGCTTCGTCGCGCCAGGCGTCGTACCGGCCTGACGGGCCGCCGTGGCCCGCGCCCATCTCGGTCCGGAGCACGAGCACGTTGTCGTCGGTCTTCGTCGCGCGCAGCTTCGCGACCCACTTCGCGGGCTCCCAGTACGCGACGCGCGAGTCGTTCAGCCCTGCGGTGACGAGGATCGCCGGGTAGTCCTGGGCGCGCACGTTGTCGTACGGCGAGTACGACTTCATGTAGCGATACACCTCGGCGTCCTCGACGGGGTTGCCCCACTCGTCCCACTCGGTGACGGTGAGCGGCAGCGTCTCGTCGAGGATCGTCGTGACGACGTCGACGAACGGGACCTGCGCGACGACGGCGCGGAAGAGGTCGGGGCGCTCGTTGAGCACCGCGCCCACCAGCAGACCGCCCGCGCTCCCGCCGCGCGCGGCGAGTCGTGACGGCGACGTGTAGCGCTCGTCGACGAGGTGCTGCGCGCACGCGACGAAGTCCTCGAACGTGTGCCGCTTGCGCAGCAGCTTCCCGTCCTCGTACCAGCGACGGCCGAGCTCGCCGCCACCGCGGATGTGCGCGATCGCGAACACCCAGCCGCGCTCGAGGAGGCTGAGCCGGATCGAGCTGAACGTGGGGTCGGTCGACGACTCGTACGAGCCGTACCCGTACAGCAACGTCGGCGCGTCGCCCGTGCGCTCGACGTCGACGCGCGCGACGAGCGAGATCGGCACCCGTGTCCCGTCGGCCGACGTCGCCCACAGCCGCTCGGTCCGGAACCGGGTCGGGTCGTACCCGCCGAGCACGGGCTGACGCTTGACGAGCACCGAGACGCGCGCGTCGAGGTCGTAGTCGTACGACGACGCCGGCGTGGCGAGCGACGTGTACACGTAGCGGACGGTGCGCGTCTCGAACTCGAGGTTCGCGCCGAGGCCGGCGCTGTAGACGGGCTCCGGCATCTCGATCAGGTGCTCGCTGTCGTCACGCAACGACATGACGCGCAGCTGCTCGAGCCCGTCGGCGCGCTCCGACAGCACGACGTGGTCCGCGAACGCGTCGACCGCGTCGAGCCGCACGTCGGGACGATGGGCGACGACCTCGCGCCAGTGCGCCCGCCCCGGCGACGCGACCGGCGTCAGCATGAGCTTGAAGTTCTCGGCACCGTCGTCGTTCGTCACGACGTAGAACCGGTCACCGTCGGTGCGGGACCAGTGGTGCTCGACGACGTACTCGACGCCCTCACGGCGCGGCTCGACGACGCGAGGCGTCGCCGTCGGGTCGTCCGCGGGGACGAACCACACCTCGGTCGTGATCTTCGAGTGCGCGGTGATGATCAGGTACCGACCCGTGCGCGTGCGCTCGACGTCGAGGTAGAAGCGGTCGTCGTCCTCCTGGTGGACGAGCACGTCGTCCGCGGCCGGCGTCCCGAGGACGTGACGCCAGACCTGCCACGGGCGCATCGCCTCGTCGGGGCGCGTGTACAGGACCGTACGGTCGTCGCTCGCCCATGCCGCGCCGTAGTACGTGTCCGGCACGACGTCGTCGAGGTCGGTGCCGCGCGAGAGGTCGCGGAAGCGCATCTCGAAGCGCTCCGAGCCGTCGAAGTCGACCGAGTACGCGAGGAGCCGCTGCGCGGGGTTCACGCTCAGCGCACCGAGCGCGAAGAACCCGTGCCCCTCGGCGAGGACGTTCTCGTCGAGCAGCACCATCTCGTCCTCGCCGACCGGCGCGCCCGCGCGGCGGCGGCCGTGGATCGCGTACTGCAGGCCCTCGATCGTGCGTGTGAAGTAGTCCCAGCGCCCCTTGCGGACGGGCGCCGAGACGTCGGTCTCCTGGATTCGGCCCTTGATCTCGTCGAACAGCCGCTGCTGCAGCGCGTCGGTGTGGGCGAGCGCCGTGCGCGCGTAGTCGTTCTCGGCCTCGAGGTATGCGACGACGGCGGGATCGTCGCGATCGCGGAGCCAGTACCACTCGTCGACGCGCTCGTCGTCGTGCGCGCGAAGCGTCACCGGGCGGCGTTCGGCGCGCGGAGGCGTCGGGGATGACATGGCTCGGCATCCTACGGTCGGCCGAGCGACGCGCCCGGGCGCGAAACGACGGGGGAGGCGGAAACGGCGGCGACTACGCTGCTCGTGATGCCCGCGACACCGACCGCCACACCCATCGGCTACACGGACGACGAGCTCGCGTCGGTCCAGTACGACGCCGACGGTCTCGTGCCCGCGATCGTGCAGGACGAGGCGACCGGGCAGGTGCTCATGTTCGCCTGGATGAACGACGAGGCGCTGCGGCGCACGCTCGACACCGGGCGAACGTGGTTCTGGAGTCGCAGCCGGCAGGAGTACTGGTGCAAGGGCGAGACGTCGGGCGACCGCCAGTGGGTGCGCGCGGCGTACTACGACTGCGACATGGACGTCCTGCTGTTCGTCGTCGAGCAGGAAGGGCGTGGCGCGTGCCACACCGGTGAGCGCTCGTGCTTCTTCCGCGCCTTCGGCAGCGGGTCGGCGCCCGGTCCGGTATGACCACCGCGCCATGGCCGTCTCCCGCTCGAAGCCGTCGCTCGACGAGTTCCTGAGCCTCGCCGCCGACCACACCGTCGTACCGGTGTGGCGCGAGGTGCTCGCCGATCTCGAGACCCCCGTGTCCGCGTACTCGAAGCTGGTCGGCGACGGCGAAGGGTTCCTGCTCGAGTCGGTCGAGCACGCGCAACGCTGGGGCCGGTTCTCGTTCATGGGACGCGACCCCGCGTTGACGATGGTCGTGCGTGGTCGCGACGTCACGTTCGAGCACGGCGCGGTCGCGCCTCCCCGCGACGTCCCCACCGACCGCGGCGCGCTGTGCGCGCTGGAGGCGTTGCTCGCGCGCTATCGAGCGCCGCAGCTCGCGGACCTGCCGCCGTTCCACGGCGGCGTCGTCGGCTATCTGGGCTACGACGTCGTGCGCGAGGTCGAGCGTCTCCCGAGCGTGCCCGTCGACGACCTCGGCACGCCGGACGCCGTGCTGTCGCTCACGGGTCACGTGACCGCGTTCGACCACTTCCGGCAGCGGCTGTACCTGATCGAGAACGTGTTCGTGCCGGACGGCGCCGACGTCGCGACGCTGACGAACGCGTACGAGCGCGCCTGCGCGCGGCTCGACGCGCTCGTCGACGAGCTCGCGCGCCCGTTGCCGTATCTCCCGTCCGCGCCGCCGCCGGAGCCGCTCAGCGAGCTCCCGCCCTTCCGCTCGACGATGACGCCGGCGCAGTTCGCGGACGTCGTCGAGGCCGCCCGCGAGTACATCCTCGCGGGCGACATCTTCCAGGTCGTGCTCGCGCAGCGCTTCGACCTCGAGGGCGAGTACGACCCGTTCGACGTCTACCGCGTGCTGCGCCAGGTCAACCCGTCGCCGTACATGTACCTCTTGCGGCACCACGAGGCGACGCTCGTCGGCTCGTCGCCCGAGACGATGGTGCAGGTGCGTGACGGGCGTGTGATCAGCCGTCCGATCGCCGGCACGCGGCGTCGTGGCCGCACCGAGGAGGACGACCGGCGCATGGCGGCCGAGCTCGTCGAACATCCGAAGGAGCGTGCCGAGCACGTCATGCTCGTCGACCTCGCACGCAACGACGTCGGGCGCGTCGTGCGCTTCGGCACCGAACGTGTCGAGGAGCTCATGGTGCTCGAGCGGTACTCGCACGTCATGCACATGACGAGCCAGGTCACCGGTGAGCTCGCCGAAGGAAAGAACGCGGTCGACGTGCTGCGCGCGACCTTTCCCGCGGGAACGATGAGCGGCGCCCCGAAGGTGCGGGCGATGGAGATCATCGACGAGCTCGAGCCGACGAAGCGCGGCCCGTACGCGGGAGTCGTCGGGTACGTGGACTTCTCGGGGAACGTCGACACCGCGATCACGATCCGCACGATGGTGTGGCGCGACGGGCAGGCGAGCGTCGAGGCGGGTGCCGGGATCGTCGTCGACTCCGACCCGGAGCTCGAGGACCTCGAGTGCCACAACAAGGCGCGCGCGCTCCTCACCGCAGCCGCGGCGTCGCGCGACTTCGCTCGTGCGGAGGAGGCGGCGCTGCCGTGAGCACGGCGCGGACGAAGCCGGGCCGTGCGTGGAGCGCGGGACGGCCCGGTCCGAGGGAGCCATGAGCACCGCGCGGATGGTCGATCGCTCGGACCGCGGGTTGGTCGTCGTCGAGGGACCTGACGCGAGGACGTTCCTGCAGAACCTGCTGTCGCAGGACGTGCTGCGCGTGCCCGTCGGCGAGTGGACGCACACGCTGCTGCTCACCCCGCAGGGGAAGCTCGACGTCGACATCCGGCTGTACCGCGCTGGCGAGGACGAGCTGTGGCTCGACACCGAGCCCGGCTACGGCGAGCGTCTCGCGGCATCGCTGAACCGGTACCGGATCCGAGTGAAGGCGGACGTCGCCGACCGCAGCGAAGAGTTCGGCTGCCTGTCGGTGCTCACCGGGGACGGCGACGTCGCGCGGCCCCATGCCAGGGGCGCCGCAGTGCTGGACATCGCGAGGCCGCGCGGGTTCGACGTGATCGGACCGCAGCGCGCCGTCGACGAGGCGCGCGGCGACGCGGAGGTCGCGAGCGCAGACGAGTACGAGGCCGTCCGGATCGACGAGGGTGTCCCGCGGCAGGGGCTCGACCTCGACGACCGGACGATCGCGCAGGAGGCGTTCCTCGACGTCGACGCGGTCTCGTTCACGAAGGGGTGCTTCATCGGCCAGGAGCTCGTGTGCCGCATCGACACGCGCGGTCACGTCAACCGGTTCCTGCGCCGTGTCGAGCTCGTCGACGGCCCCGAGCCTCCGCGCGGCGCGGAGCTCGTCACGGACGCCGGCAAGGTCGTCGGCTCGCTCACGAGCGTGACGCCGGCGGGCTTCCCGTGGCTCGCGCTCGGCTACGCGCGCCGGGAGGTCGAGCCCCCGGCCGAGCTGACCGCGCGCTGGGACGACGGCGAGGCACGCGTGCGCCTCCTCGAACTGTCCATGCGTCGTTCGTCGTCGTAGAGCAACGCTCAGCGACGCATGGACGTGGGGGTGCCGTCGGTTCCAGGTACGACGGACGCAGGGAGCGGCAAGCGCACCACGAAGCGCGTCCCGCCCGTGTCGCCCGTCTCGACCGTCGCGGCGCCGTTC
The DNA here is from genome assembly GCA_035651955.1 of Acidimicrobiia bacterium. Classification (NCBI taxonomy): domain Bacteria; kingdom Bacillati; phylum Actinomycetota; class Acidimicrobiia; species Acidimicrobiia bacterium. The sequence goes on along the minus strand of DASRES010000041.1, from coordinate 13,329 downwards.
ATCGCGGCCGACAGCTCGCGGACGATCGCGAGCCCGAGCCCGGTCCCGACCTTCCGGCCCGGGATCGTGCGTGACGTGTACAGCCGGTCGAACACGTGGGGGAGGTCGGCGGTCGTGATGCCGGGCCCGTCGTCGACGACCTGCAGGACGACGTCGCTCCCCGTCCGCTCGACACGCACCTCGATGCGCGCGACCGCGTACTTCAGCGCGTTCTCCACGAGGTTGGCGACGATCTGACCCAGGCGCTCGGGGTCGGCGTCGGCGGGGAGGCGCTCGCGCGCGTCGACGTCGAGCGTGATGCCGAGATCGTCGGCCGCGGGCACGAACGCGAGGGCGGCTGCCTCGACGACCTCCGCCGCGTCGATCGGCCTCGGCGTGAGCGAGAACTGGTGCGCATCGAGACGGGCGAGATCGAGGAGGTCGGCGACGAGCCGCTCGAGCCGGCGCGCCTCCGAGGCGATGATCTCGGCCGAGCGCTTGAGCCCGTCGTCGCCCTGCACGGTGCCGTCGGCGATCGCCTCCGCGTACCCGCGGATCGACGTCAGGGGGGTGCGCAGGTCGTGCGACACGCTGAGGATGAACCCCCGCTCGAGACCGCGCGCGTTCTCGAGCTCGCTTGCCATGCCGTTCAGCGCGCGGGCGAGGTCGGCGAGCTCGTCGTGCGGGTGACCACCGAGATCGACGCGCGCCGTGAGGTCGCCGCCCGCGATGCGACGGGCCGCGTCCTGCATCGCGCCGATCGGCCGGGTCAGACGCCGGGCGAGGAAGAACGCGATGAGGGCGGCGATCGCGGTCGCGATGCACGCGGCGAGGATGAAGAAGATGCCGGCGCGCTTCGCGACGGTCCGCTGCACCTGCTGCGTCAGCACGAGGACGGGCGTGCCGGCCGGCACGGGCGTGAGCGGGTGCGCGACGAAGACGAGCTGCCCGCGCTGGCCGCTCTGCTCCTGCCCCGCCACGAGCGCGCGCTGGTCGAGATCCGACGTCTGCAGCCCGTGCGGCAGCTGCAGGATCGGCGCGTTGCTCGCGGCGCCCGTCGCGCCGAAGCCGTCGACGACCGTGCCGTCCGCTCGGATCGTCACGACGCTCGCACCGGACAGCTGCAGCGACCTGCGGACCGCGTTCGTCACGAGGTTGCGGTTGCGCAACGTCGTCGCCGTACCAGTTGCGCTCAGTCGCGCCTGCAGGAGCTGGTCGAGGACCGTCGCGAGCTTCGGCGCCTTGCCCTGCAGGTCCTTCGTCGCGCTCTCGGTGTCGGCCTTGCGCGCCAGCCCGAGCGTCGCGAGCGCGGTGACCGCGAGCACGCCGATCGCGAGCGCCACCATCGCCGCGACGAATCGCGTGCGCAGGTAGTGCTTGCGGGGGACGGGCGGCGCCCAGCTCACGGTGCTCGTCTCACGTCGTCCGTCTCGCGTCGCGCGTCACGCGTCGAACCGGTAGCCGACGCCGCGGACGGTCTTGATCGTCGCCGCGTCGCCGAGCTTCTTGCGGACCTGCGCGATGTGCACGTCGACGGTTCGAACGTCGCCGAACCAGTCGTAGCCCCAGACGCCGTCGAGGATCTGCTGGCGGCTGAGCGCGAGGCCCGGGCGCTCCGCGAGGTAGCGCAGGAGGTCGAACTCCTTCGTCGTGAACTCGACCGGCTCGTCGTCGATGCGCACCTCGCGGCGGCCGACGTCGATCGCGGCGCGGCCCGCCTGGACGATCTCGGCGCCGGGACCGCCGTCGACGCGGCGCAGCACCGCCTTGACGCGCGCCACGAGCTCGGCAGGTGAGAACGGCTTCGTGACGTAGTCGTCGGCCCCGAGCTCGAGCCCGAGCACGCGGTCGACCTCGCCGTCGCGCGCGGTCAGGAAGATGACCGGCACCTGCGACGTCGACCGGATGCGCCGGCACACCTCGAGCCCGTCCATGTCGGGCAGCCCGACGTCGAGGACCACCAGACGCGGCCGCTGGTCGCGCACCGCCTGGATGCCCGCCTCGCCCGTCGCCGCCTTCAGGACGCGGAACCCGTCGCGCGCCAGGTAGAGGTCGACGAGATCGGCGATGTTCGGCTCGTCGTCGACGACGACGATCGTGCCCTTGTCCACCACGTCATTGTGACTCGGCACGTGCCGCGTGCCGGTGAAGCGCGGATGAGGGAACTGTGAAGCGCCCCGGGGCAGTCGTTCTGTGAAGCCTCAGACACACATCGTGTGCATGAGCCTTCACAGAACGTTGGTGCGGGCGATCGCGCCGAGCCAGTGGGCGCTCGGCTTCATGGTGCGGAGCTGTGTGGTGCGGTCGACGGCGATCAAACCGAACTGCGGCTTGTAGCCGAGGGCCCACTCGAAGTTGTCCATCGCGGACCAGTAGAAGTAGCCCCGCACGTCGAGCCCGTCGGCCAGGCAACGGCCGAGCCCCTCGAGCGCGGACCTCACGTACCGGATGCGCTGCTCGTCGTCGGTCGTGCCGATGCCGTTCTCGGTCACGTAGACGGGCACGCCCGCGACGTCCGCCGCGTGCCGGACTGCGACCTCGAGCGCCTGCGGCCAGTACTCGTATCCCATGTCGAGCACCTCGACGCCGTCCTCGGGCCCGATCGGCATGCCGTCGGCACCGAGCCGCGTGCGCGAGTACGCCTGCACGCCGACGAAGTCGTCGCCGCGCGCGGCCTCGAGGTAGATCCCCTCGTGCTGGTGACGGATCCGCGCCAGCGTGTCCTCGGCGCCCTCGGGCGCGTCCCAGTCGCCCATGGCGATCGTGATGCCGACGGGGAAGTCGCCCGGACCCGCCTTGAGCGCGTCGACCGCGCGCTTGTGGGCGTCGATCAGCACGTCGTTCGAGCGCGCGTACTGGTCGATGTCCTGGCGGCCGGGCGGGAACACGCCGACCATGTAGCCCATCAACGCGACGATGTTCGGCTCGTTGATCGTGCACGCGATGCCGACGAGATCGCCGACCGCGTCGACCGCACGCTCGCAGAACCGCGCGAACCGCTCGGCCGTGACGGGATCGGCCCACGTGTCGCCCGTCGCGGCCCACCGCGGCGTCGAGAAGTGATGGAACGTGACGACGGGGACCATCCCGTGCTCGAGACACGCCGCCATCATCCGGCGGTAGTGGTCGAGCGCGGCGCGCGAGAACTCGCCCTCCTCGGGCTCGATGCGCGACCACTCGATCGAGAAGCGGTACGCGTTGAACCCGAGACCCGCGACCATCGCGAGGTCCGACGGGTAGCGATGGAAGTGGTCGACCGCGTCGCCCGACACCTCGACGCAGGGCGTCCCGTCCCGGTGCTCGAACTCCCACCAGTCGTTGTTCCAGTTCCCGCCCTCGACCTGGTGCGCGGCCGTGGCCGTCCCCCACAGGAACCCGTCCGGAAAGCTGATCGCCATAGGCGGGGGATCGTAGGTGCGTGGCGGCGGCGTTGCCGCTGACAGACTGGGCGGCCCATGTCGGTGCTCGACCGGATCCTCGAGACGAAGCTCGACGAGATCGCCGCGCTCCGAACGCGTGAGGCGGCGTTGCTCGACGCCGCGCACGCGGCCGGCCCGACGCGCGACTTCGGGGGCGCGCTCCGCCGCGATGACGGCACACTGGCCGTGATCGCGGAGTGCAAGCGGCGCTCGCCGTCGAAGGGCGACCTCGCGCCGGACCTCGACCCCGCCGCGACGGCGAAGGCCTACGAGGCGGGCGGTGCGAGCGCGCTGTCGGTGCTGACCGACGCCGAGTACTTCGGCGGCTCGCTCGCCGATCTCGCCGCAGCGCGTGACGCGTGCACGATCCCCGTGCTGCGGAAGGACTTCACGGTCGACCCGCTGCAGGTCGTCGAGGCGCGCGGCGCGGGCGCCGACGCGATCCTGCTCATCGTCGCCGCGATCCCGGACGACGCGTTGCTGACCGACCTGCGCCTGACCGCGGAGGGATGGGGGCTCGGCGTGCTGGTGGAGGCCCACGACGAGCCGGAGCTCGAGCGCGCGCTCAGCACGGGAGCCCGCGTCGTCGGCGTCAACAACCGCGACCTCGGCGACTTCGCCGAGGACCTGTCTGTCGCGCACGGGCTCGCGTCACGCATCCCGCGCGACGTCGTCGCGGTCGCGGAGAGCGCGATCCGCAGCGCGGACGACGCCGCGCGCATGGCGGGCGCGGGGTTCGACGCCGTGCTCGTCGGCGAGGCGCTCGTCCGCAGCGACGATCCCTCCGCGCTCGTCGCGGCGATGCGGAGGGACGCAGTAGCGCGGCGTTGACCGGTCGGCCACACTCGTCGACATGACGCGTTTCTTCCTCGACGACGACAAGCTGCCGACCGCGTGGCGCAACGTGCTGCCCGACCTCGCGGAGCCGCTGCAACCGCCGCTGCACCCGGCGACGCGCGAGCCCGTCGGCCCGGACGACCTCGCGCCGCTGTTCCCGATGGGGCTCATCGCGCAGGAGGTCGCGACCGAGCCGTGGGTCGACATCCCCGGCGACGTCCTCGACGTGCTGCGGCTGTGGCGGCCGACGCCGCTCGTGCGCGCCGAGCGGCTCGAGCGCGCGCTCGGCACGCCGGCGCGCATCTACTACAAGGACGAATCGCTGTCGCCCGCGGGTTCGCACAAGCCGAACACCGCGGTCGCGCAGGCCTTCTACAACGCGGCGGAGAACGTCACGCGCCTCACCACCGAGACGGGCGCGGGCCAGTGGGGGACCGCGCTGGCGTTCGCGTGCCGGCAGTTCGGCATCGAGTGCAAGGTCTACATGGTCCGCGCGTCGTACCAGCAGAAGCCCTACCGGCGCGTGCTGATGGAGACGTGGGGCGGCGAGGTCGTCCCGTCACCGGCCGACGATCCCGATCACCCCGGTTCGCTCGGTCTCGCGATCAGCGACGCGGTGCGCGACGCCGCGCAGCGCGACGACACGCACTACTCGCTCGGTTCCGTTCTGAACCACGTCCTGCTGCACCAGACGGTCATCGGCCTCGAGGCCAAGGAGCAGCTCGCGCTCGCGGGTGAGGCGAAGCCCGACGTCGTGATCGGGAGCTGCGGGGGCGGGTCGAACCTCGGCGGGATCGCGCTGCCGTTCCTCGACGACGACACCGTGCGGCTCGTCGCGGTCGAGCCGTCGTCGTGCGCGACCCTCACCGAGGGACGCTTCGACTACGACTTCGGTGACACCGCAGGCATGACCCCGTTGCTGCCGATGTACACGCTTGGTCACGACTTCGTCCCGCCGCCGATCCACGCCGGCGGGCTGCGCTACCACGGCGACTCGCCGATCATCTCGAACCTCGTGAAGACCGGCCGGATGGAGGCGCTCGCGTACCCGCAGGGGAAGACGTTCGAGGCGTCCGTCCAGTTCGCGAACACCGAGGGCAAGCTGCCCGCGCCGGAGACCGGTCACGCGGTGCGCGCGGCGATCGACGAAGCGCTCGCGGCGAAGGAGCTGGGCGAGGAGCGCGTGATCCTGTTCGACTTCTCGGGCCACGGCTTCCTGGACCTCAGCGCCTACGACGACTTCCTGCACGGGAGATTGACCGACTGAGAGAAAGCAGCGGCGGGCGCGCGCCCTTCCAGTACCGTTGGCTTCGTGTTCGTGAAGGTCTGCGGGGTCACGAACGAGGACGACGCGCTCCTCGCGGTCGCGCTCGGCGCCGACGCGCTCGGCTTCGTGTTCGCGCCGAGCCGGCGCCAGATCCGTCCCGACCTCGCGGCCGAGATCGTGCACCGCTTGCCGCACGGTGTCGTCACCGTCGGCGTCTTCCGCGACGAGCGTCCCGAGCGCGTCGTGGAGGTCGTCAACCGTGTCGGCCTGACCGGCGCGCAGCTGCACGGGCGCGAGCCGCTGTCCGAGGTGCGGTGGGTGCGCCGCCGCGTGCAGTTCGTGATCCAGGCGTTCACGGCGGGCGACGCCGCGCTCGCGACCGCGGCGAACGGCCCGGCCGACGTGGTCCTGGTCGACTCGCCCAGCCCGGGCTCGGGCCGGGTGTTCGACTGGGCGCTCGCCGAGGGCGCGCCAGGTGGGATCCGGTTGCTCCTGGCCGGTGGGCTGAACCACGAGAACGTCGGGCAGGCGATCCGGCGCGTCCGTCCCTGGGGCGTCGACGTGTCGACGGGGGTGGAGGCCGCCCCGGGCCAGAAGGACGCACGCAAGATGCGCCGCTTCATCGAGGAGGCGCGCGCCGCCGCGGACGCGCTGTCCGCCACACCGGGCGGAAACGGCAACGGCAACGGCGCGCACCACCCGTCCGACCGCGTCGACCACGAGCTCGCGCCGTTCGCACGCGCGGACCGGCCCTACGACTGGGCCGAGGACGAGGTGTGACGGCCTCGATCGCGCGCGGCCAGCGCGTGCAGCTCGGCGATCCCGGACCCGAACCGACCGGCCTCGGCCGCTTCGGTGACTTCGGCGGGCGGTTCGTCCCCGAGAGCCTCGTGCCCGCGCTCGTGCAGCTCGAGCGCGAGTTCCGCACCGCGTGGTACGAGACGGAGGACTTCCGCGCCGAGTTCGCGCAGCTGCTCGAGTCGTACGCGGGCCGCCCCACGCCGGTGACGTACTGCGACCGGCTGTCGGAGCAGCTCGGTGTCGACGTCTGGCTCAAGCGCGAGGACCTGACCCACACCGGCTCGCACAAGATCAACAACGTCCTCGGTCAGGCCTTGCTGACGCGGCGCATGGGGAAGCGGCGCATCATCGCGGAGACGGGCGCGGGCCAGCACGGCGTCGCGACCGCGACCGCGGCCGCGCTGTTCGGGCTCGAGTGCCTCGTGTTCATGGGCGCGGTCGACGTCGAACGGCAGGCCCTCAACGTGTTCCGCATGCGGCTGCTCGGTGCCGAGGTCGTCCCCGTGCACTCGGGCTCCGCGACGCTGAAGGACGCGATCAACGACGCTCTGCGCGACTGGGTCGCGACCGTCGAGTCGACGCACTACTGCATCGGCTCGGTCGTCGGCCCGCATCCGTTCCCGTGGTTGGTGCGCGAGTTCCAGCGTGTCGTCGGCGAGGAGGCGCGCGAGCAGTGCCGCGTCCTGCTCGGCGACGATCCCGATGTCGTCGTCGCGTGCGTCGGCGGCGGGTCCAACGCGTTGGGCACGTTCGCCGGCTTCCTCGACACGCGCGCGCAGCTCGTCGGCGTCGAGGCCGCCGGGCTCGGGCTGGAGACGGGCCGCCACGGCGCGTCGATCAACCGCGGCGTGCCGGGCGTGCTGCACGGCGCGCGTTCGATGTACCTGCAGGACGAGCACGGCCAGATCCTCGAGGCGCACTCGATCAGCGCGGGTCTCGACTATCCGGGTGTCGGCCCGGAGCACGCCCAGCTCGCGGCGAGCGGTCGAGCCCGCTACGACTGCGCGAACGACGACGAGGCCATCGCGGCGTTCCAGCTCCTCTCGGTGACGGAGGGCATCGTGCCCGCGCTCGAGTCGTCGCACGCGCTCGCGTGGGTGGTGCGCTCTGCGCAGGACGGGTCGCTCGCACCCGGGTCGAAGGTCCTCGTCACGCTGTCGGGCCGCGGCGACAAGGACGCGATGCAGGTGGCCGGACGGCTCAGCGAGCGACCGAGCACGTGAACCTCGAGCGTCGTCTCTCGGACCGGCGGGCGCGCGGTTGCAAGCTCCTCGTCCCGTACGTGACGGGCGGGCTCGGCTCCGCGTGGCTCGACGTCGTGCGCGCCGTCGCCGCCGCCGGCGCCGACGCGATCGAGGTCGGCATCCCGTTCTCCGACCCGGTCATGGACGGCAAGACGGTCCAGGAGGCGTCGCAGCGCGCGCTCGACATCGGCGCGACGCCCGACGCGATCGTCGCCGGGCTCGCGACCGTCGACGTCGACGTCCCCGTGGCCGTCATGACGTACTACAACCCGGTGCAGCACGCCGGGCACGAGCGGTTCGCGTCGTCGCTCGCCGACGCGGGCATCGACGGCGCGATCGTGCCCGACCTGCCGTTCGACGAGCTCGACGGCTGGGCCGACGCAGCCGACCGCGCGGGTGTGGAGACCGTGTTGCTCGCGGCGCCGACGACGCCCGACGAGCGGCTCGCGCGCATCTGCGCGCGCTCGCGCGGCTTCCTGTACGCGGTCGCGCTGATGGGCGTGACGGGGGAGCGGGCCGAGCTCCCGTCGCAGGCGATCGAGATGGGACGGCGGTGCAAGGCCGCGACCGACATGCCGGTGCTGCTCGGCGTCGGGATCTCGACACCGCAACAGGCGGTCGCCGCGAGCGCGGTCGCCGACGGTGTCGTCGTCGGGAGCGCGCTCGTGCGCCGACTGCTCCAAGGAGGCGGCCCGGAGGAGGCCGGCCGGTTCGTCGCCGAGCTGCGCAGCGCGCTCGACGGGTCCGCGTAGGGTCCGCGTAGGGTCGCACGCCGATGACGGACCCGGCTGTGTTCACGCCTCCGCCCGCGGACGCCGACTGCGACCTGTGCGAGGCCGCGCGGATCACGCCGTGGTACCACGAGGACGACGTGTGCTGGATCGCGGAGTGCGAGATCTGCGCGGTGCCGATGGTGGTGTGGCGCCACCACGGTGTCACCCCACCGGCCGATCACCTCGAGCACATGCACGAGCAGCTCGCGCGCGTCGCGGGCGAGCAGCTCACCGTCGAGCACTACGTCGACGACAACATGCGCAACATCCCCGACCACTACCACGCGCATGCACGGCCGCGGGGCGGCTTCTTCGGTCACGGCTTCCGGCGGACCTGAGCTCATCCCGTGATCAAGTACATCGGGTCGAAGCGCCGGCTCGTCCCCGTCCTCGGCGCGATGGCGGGAGCGGTCGAGGCGCGCACCGCGCTCGACCTGTTCACCGGTACGACGCGCGTCGCGCAGGAGCTCAAGCGGCGCGGCGCGCACGTCACCGCGGTCGACACGGCGCGGTACTCGCACGTCCTCGCGCGCTGCTACGTCGAGACCGACGGGCGCGCGATCGACACGGATGCACTCGACGACGCCGTGACGAGCCTCGACGCGCTCCCGCCCGCTCCCGGCTACTTCACCGAGACGTTCTGCGTCCGGTCACGGTTCTTCCAGCCGCACAACGGCGCGCGCGTCGACGCGATCCGTGACGCGATCGAGCGCGACCACCGCGACACACCGCTGTACCCGATCCTGCTGACGAGCCTCATCGAGGCGGCCGACCGCGTCGACTCGACGACCGGCGTGCAGATGGCGTACGTCAAGCGATGGGCGCCCCGCTCCTTCAAGCCCCTCACGTTGCGGGTGCCCCGTCTCGTCGCGGGAGCAGGAGCCGCGCGGCACGCGGACGCGTGCACGCTCGTGCGTTCGCTCGCGCCCGTCGACTTCGCGTACCTCGACCCGCCTTACAACCAGCACCGCTACTTCACGAACTACCACATCTGGGAGACGCTCGTCGCGTGGGACGCGCCCGCCCACTACGGCGTCGCGTGCAAGCGCATCGACGCGCGGGAGCCGCACACGCGCAGCGTCTTCAACTCCCGCGCCGAGATGCCCGACGCGCTCGCCGCGCTCGTCCGCGAGGTCGACGCGCGTGTCGTCGTCCTGTCGTACAACGACGAGTCGTGGATCACGCTCGACGACTTGCGTGACATGTGCGCGGTTCGCGGCACGGTCGACGTGCTCGCCGTCGACTCGAAGCGCTACGTCGGTGCGCAGATCGGCGTGCACGACCTGCGCGGCGTGCGCGTCGGGACGGTCTCGCACCTCCGCAACGTCGAGTACCTGGTGGTGAGCGGGGAGCGCGCCGACGTCGAGCGTGTCGCCGGGGCGGGCCGGGACGCGCTCGCCGGAGGTCGGGGTGGGGCGGTCCCCGGCGGCGGCTGTGACGGCCCGGGTGTGGGGGGACCGGGCCGTCTCGACACGCGGGGGCACGGGACGAGCGCCGCGCGCGGCGCTGCCGGGGACCGCGCCTCCTCCGCGACGGCCGGGCGAACGGGGCCGCGCGCACCCGGCCGGGCGGAGGCCGTCACGGACGGAGCTCAGTAGCCGTAGCCCGAGCTGCCGCCCGACGAGCCGGACGTCGACGGCGCGGACGTCGCCGGGCTGGTGGACGGCGTGCTCTGGCTCTGCGGCGCGGTGGTCGCGCCGCTCGCGCCCGTCGCCGCGGCGGCCGTCACGCTCTGGCCGGGCGCCGTGTAGATCGCGCCCTGCATGCCCATGGCCCGGTGGAACCGGCAGTAGAAGTTCAGCGCACCCGAGGTGGGCACCTTCACCTGCACCGTCGCCTGCTGGTCCGGGTTCAGCATCTGGTCCGCGACGCCGTCGATCGTGAACGTGTGCGCGGCCTTGCCCTCGTTCTTCAGGTGGACGGTCAGCGTCGCACCGGGCGTCGCCTTCACGAAGGTCGGCTGGAAGTAGTAGTCGTCGGCCTCGACGGACACCGTCGTCGCGCCGGCGAGGTCCTTGGTTCCCTTGTTCGTGACCGTGCCGGTCAGCGCGACCGGGGCGGTGGCGGTCTTCGCCGTCGTCGTGCTCGTGCTCTTGGCCCCTTTCGAGCTGGAGCCGCACGCACCGAGCACGAGCAGCGCGGTGGAGACGAGCACCGCCGGCATGACGATCCTGCGCATCGAACCCCCCGGGGTGTCGGTCGGTTCCGTCCGGTGTGACGTGACGCCGGGGTTACGACCGTGGGCCCGGTGCGGATTGCGCGCGGGAGGGGCTAGCGTGACCGAGGGCTCATGGGCGGGGTCAATCCGTCCCGACGCGGGGGCCGTAGGTACAGGCGTGTGGTCGGTGTCGGACGACGCACTGCTCGCCGGTCTCGCGACCGGTGATGCGGACGCGGCCGCCGCGTTCGTGCGGCGGTTCCAGCGGCGCGTCTTCGGGCTCGCGCTCTCGATCGTCGGCGACGGCGCCCTCGCGGAGGACATCTCCCAGGAGGCGTTCGTGCGCGCCTGGCGCCACGCCGGAGCGTACGACCCGCGGCGTGGCACGGTGACGACGTGGCTGCTCGCCATCACCCGGAACCTCTCGATCGACGCGTTGCGGCTGCGGCGCCCGGTCGCGATCGACCCGGAGTCGGTGCTCGCGATGCAGCAGCCGTCGACCGCGCGCAGCCCGGAGGACCACGCCGCGGTCAGCGCGGACGTCGCCCGGCTCCGCAACGCGCTCATCGAGCTGCCTGCCGAGCAGCGACGGGCGCTCGTGCTCGCCGCCTTCCATGGCCAGACCGCGCGCGAGGTCGGCGAGACGGAGGGCATCCCGCTCGGCACCGCGAAGACCCGGATCCGCACCGCCATGCTGCGACTACGCGCCGCGCTCGTCTCGGAGGGACAAGGTGACTGAGCGCGAGTTCGGGTGCTCCGAGGTGCGTGATCTCGCGCCCGAGCTGGCGCTGGGCGTGCTCGCGGGCCCGGAGCGGGCCGAGGCGATCCTCCACGTCGACCGGTGCCCGGCCTGCCGCGCGCACGTCGCCGAGCTGTCGGACACCGTGGACGCGCTGACGTTGCTCGCACCCGAGGCCGAGCCGCCGACGGGCTTCGAGCGCAACGTGCTGCGCGCGATGGGCGTCGAGCGCGCGCACGGGTGGCGCCGCTTCCGTCCACCCCGTTGGGCCGCGGCTGCCGCGCTCGTGTGCGCGCTCGCGACGGGTTCGGCGGTCGGCGGGTTCGCCGCGGTCGGGGCGCTCGGCACGCATCACGACCGGTTGCACGACGAGTACGTGCAGTCGCTCCGCGCGCTCGGCGGGACGTCGCTGCGCGCCGCCCCGATGCTGGGTGCAGGCGGCCGCCGGGCGGGCGAGGTGTTCGCGTACCAGGGCAAGCCGTCGTGGGTATACGTGTCGGTCGACTACTGGGTCCCGGGCGGGACGTACCAGGTCGTCGTGGACGGACCGAACGGCGCCCGCCAGATCGGCCAGATGCAGGTCGTCGGGGGCCATGGGTCGTGGGGCGGTGCCGCGCCGACCACGGTCGGTCAGGCGACCGCCGTCCGCCTGCTGGACCACAACGGCAAGATGCAGTGCGAGGCGCGCCTCACGACGTGAGGCGCTCCGGCGTGAGGCGCTCGCGCAGGAACTCCAAGACCCGGTCGAGCGCGACGCGCGTGGGGTGACCGGGCTCGTCGACGAGGTCGTTCGTCAGCACCGAGTGCGCCCGTCGCGGGATGCCGTACGGGTTCCCGGGCGACGAGTCGATCTCGACGCCGACGAACCCGTCGCCGAGCTCGCGGCGCAACGTCTCGAACCGCTCCGCCGGCACCGCGACGTCGGCGGTGAAGCGGAGCCCGAGCACGCACACGCCGCTCGCGACGCGCTCCTTCACGCGTCGCAGGTCGGCGTCGCTCACGCCGACCGCGGCCTTGCGTCGTCTCCCGATCGGGAACGGCAACGACGGCTGGCTGAGGACGGGCGCGACGACGTCGTCGTCCAGCATCATCCCGAGGGCGAACCCGCCGGTGAAGCACATCCCGACCACACCGACCCCGGGACCGCCGCAGCGGCTGTGCGCGTCGCGTGCGAGCGCGCGCAACCAGGACGTCACGGGACTGGTGCGGTTCAGCGCGAGCGTTGCGAACTCGCGCGCGATGCACGCCCGGAAGAACACGCCGCCCGCGTAGGCACCGCTCAACGGTCGGCCGGGCTCGCCGAACAGCTCGGGGAGGACCGCGGTCATCCCCGCGTCCGCGACGCGTCGTGCGAAGCCGGCGACCTCGGGGGTGATGCCGGGGATCTCCGCGATCACGACCACCGCGGGCCCGGCGCCGATCTCGTGCACCGGTCGCGTCACGCCGTCGGCCGTGAACGACGACGTGCGGAAGCCCGCCAGTGCATCGCGCATGCCCGTGACGTTAGATCTGCGACGGGCTGACATCGTCGAGGGTGCGGTGGGCGGATTCCGGGAGCCGGGGCGCGAGGAGCAGCGCGCCGAGGAACGGCGCGGCGCCGCACAGCGCGATGGACGGCCCCAACCCACCGAGCACGCTCTTCAGGTTCCCGGCGACGACGAGGCCGACGACGGAGCCCGCGACGCCGCACACGAGCAGGAGCGAGTTGGACGTGCCGCGCACCTCCGTCGGGAACAGCTCGACGTCGAGCGTCCCGATCGCGAGCGCGGCCGCCCCGGCGCCGATGATCGCGAACGTCGACGTGAGCCACAGCAGGATCCCGGACGCGAGGAAGAAGCCGACCTGGATCGCGGTCGAGACGGCCAGCGCGACGACCGTCACCCATCGGCGACCGCGGCTCTCGGCCAGCCGCCCGCCCAACACGAGACCGAGCACGCCGGGTACCCCGTTCGTGACCGCGCGGAAGAGCGCGATCGCGGAGTTGGAGAAGCCGCGCTCGTCGCGCAGGAACGTGTTCGTCAGCTGCGCGGACGGCGCGGAGAACACGCTCGTGAGGAACGCGAGCGCGGCGAGCGCGACGAACCGCGGACCGTACGCGCGGTCCACGACCTG
>DASRES010000040.1 GCA_035651955.1 Acidimicrobiia bacterium | reverse complement strand
GGCCGCGAGACCATCCCGAAGCGGAATCCATTTCCTCACCGTGCCATGCGACTCGATGAGGGCATCCGGTATTAGCACCGGTTTCCCGGTGTTATCCCGGTCTTCGGGGCAGGTTCCTCACGTGTTACTCACCCGTTCGCCGCTAGGACATCCCGACCGAAGTCGGGAGCCTCGCTCGACTTGCATGTGTTAAGCGCGCCGCCAGCGTTCGTCCTGAGCCAGGATCAAACTCTCCATCGAGATCTCGACCTCGCCACCGAGGTGACGCGGCCTCCGATCCGTTGAGAGCCGCCGGTCCGGGCCACTCGCCCGTTCCGGCAACCGGCACGGTCGGCGCGGCGCACCGCACCACCGTGCATGAATCGACGACGTCTCGCGGCCTCGTCACCGGGAACCGGTGAGCGAGGGCGCGGACGCCCGCACTGGCTTTTGGCAATCACTCTTCCGTTTTCAAGGAGCGGCTGCCCGAGGTCACGAGGCCGCGACCGACCCGGCCGGGCTCGTCTCGGGCGGACACCCATCCGGTCGCTCGCCGGCTGTGGCTCGGGAGGCGACAGGCGTCCGTGTCAATCCGCTCGCACCGGACCGCGGCCGACCGCGGTTCCCGATGGCGGGACCTCTCATCTTACGAAGCGAGGCCAGCACAGTCAAACGCAGCCAGGGTCGGCTGCATTCCCGCCGCGAGCGGGCCGCCGGCGGAAACATTCAGCATAGCGGGCCCGGCACGGGCCCCGTCCGCGCCCGTCGGGGCGGCGGACGAGGCGGGCTTGCACCACGCGGGTTCGCACGAGGCGGGTCGGCAGAAGGGGTAGTCGCGGGGCAGGACTGCCCGTTGTTGCCCTCCGGGCGCGTTGTTAGCCTGCGCGCGCGTTGCCACCCCCGGGCGGCGTGGAGCTCGCCACGCCGGGCAGGAGCGAAGGGCGGGGCACATGGAGCAGGGCAGGAACTCTCTCGCGCGACGCGCGGGCAGGGCCACACCACCGGACGACGACCGCCGGACCGCACCCGACCGCCGGTTCACACGGCGCGGCGCCGCGCACGATGCACGACTCGCACTCGCGACGGTGCGCGCGCTGCTCGCCACCCAACTGGAACGTGATCCCGCGCTCCCCGACGACACCGTGGCGTGTCTGCGCGACGCGAGCTTCGAGGTCGATCGGCTCGCACTGTTGCTCGCGCCGGACGCCGGGGACGCGCGCGATCGAATCTGCGACGTCGCCGCGATCGCCCGCGACGTCGCCCGCGCGCACCAGGCGGCATCCGGTGTGCCGGTCCGCTGCCTCGGACGCGCCACGCTCGCGGCCGGCGACGCGCTGACGATGTGGCGCGTGCTCGCGAACCTGGTCGACAACGCGTGTCGTGCGGCGACCACCGTGGGCGGCGCTGGGAGTGTCACCGTCGTCGTGTCGACGGACGACGCGCGCAGCGGCGTCGTCGTCGACGTCGCCGATACGGGCCCCGGATTCGGCTCTGGTTGGGTGCCCGGCGTCGGGATCGACGTGGTGACGTGCCTCGTGGAGGAGCTCGGAGGCTCGCTCGACGTGGACCGCGGCACGGGCGGCACCGGGACGCGCGTGCGGATCGAGCTGCCGGGCGTCGGGGACGTGTCGCCGGCGGCGAGCGATTGCGTGACGGCATGAACGCGCCCGCGCCCGTCCGGACGTTGCTGTGCGACGACCACGCCGTGTTCGCCGAGGCGGTCGCGAAGCTCTTGCGGGGCCGGGGCGTCGACACGGTCGTCTGTCGCGACCCCGCAGACGCGGCGGCGCTCGTACGTGACGAGCACTTCGACGTGTGCCTCATGGACCTCGTGTTCGACGACGACCTCGCGGGCCTCGCCGGCATCCGGTGCGTGCGCGCCACGTCACCGAGCACGGCAGTCGTCGCGTTGACGAGCGCCGACGACGACGACCTGGAACGGCGCTGTCGCGCGTCGGGGGCTGCCGCGTTCGTCGCGAAGACCGCGAGCGCGGATGCGCTGTTCGACGCGATCGGGCGCGTCCGCGACGGCCACGGGTACTTCACGAAGCGTGACGCGCCCGGGCCCGGCGTCACCGACCGCGACCCGGCCGGGCGCCTCGCCTCGTTGACCGGTCGCGAGCGCGAGGTCCTCGCTCGCCTGCTCGCCGGTCAGACGGCCGCGGTCATCGCTCGCGAGCTCGGTGTGACGTACGCGACGGCGCGCACGCACGTCCAGCGCGTCCTCGTGAAGCTCGGGGCGCATTCGGCGGTGGAGGCCGTCGCGT
Source organism: Acidimicrobiia bacterium (assembly GCA_035651955.1). Classification (NCBI taxonomy): domain Bacteria; kingdom Bacillati; phylum Actinomycetota; class Acidimicrobiia; species Acidimicrobiia bacterium. The sequence continues at coordinate 89,105 of DASRES010000040.1, read as the reverse complement.
TCGCGGCGCGTCACGGCGTGCGCGCGCACGAATCCGCGCGCGCCTCGTAGCCCGGACCGCCGGGCCGCCCGTCAGACGCGACGGAGGAGCCCGGCGCGGACTTGCCGGCTGCGCCGCGCGCGCAGCGCGACGGCGACCGCCTCGACCGACGAGTGCACCGCGAGCTTCCGGAAGACGCTCTGCATGTGCGTCCGGATGGTGTTCACCGACGTGAAGAGCTCGCTGGCGATCGCGGCCCGATCGAGCCCTGCGACCATGAGGTCGAGCACCTCGCGTTCGCGTGCGGTGAGCGTCGCAAGCCGACGGCTCTCGTCACTCGCATCGCGTTCGTCGGCGAGCAGGTCGGAGATGACGTCCGTGAGCAACGCGGGCGGGATGCTCATCTCACCGCGTGATGCTGCGACGACCGCGTCGACGAGCGCGTCGACGGTGCCGTCCTGGACGACGACACCGGTGGCGCCGGCGCGTATCGCGTCGATCGCCGTCCGGGCGTCGGCGCGCTCCGCGACGACGATCACGCCGCGGTCACGACCCGTCTCCCGCGCCTCGGCGACGAACGCGAGGGCATCCGTCTCGCCGACGGTCGTCTCGACGACCACGACGTCGGGGTCCATCACGTCGAGCACCTGCCGCGCGTCGGCGAGTGTCCGCGCCGTCGCGACACCGTCGACGTCGTCCTCGGCGACGAGCAGCGCCGCGAGCGCGTCCGCGAACACCTGGTGATCGTCGACGACGAGTACCGAGCACGACACAGGTCCCACCTCGCGGTCGCAGCCACGGTCGCGACGGACTGTAACGCCGCACCGTCCGGGATGCCGCGGTGACGGCCGCGACCCGCGGCCGTCACCGCCACGCGATCGCTTCGTCGTGTCAGCCCTGGATGACGAAGACGCCTTGATCCGCGCTCGCGCCGGCGAAGTTCAGCGCGCTGATCACGCCGACGTTCGCGGAGATGGCCGTGTTGTGCGCGAAGACGAAGGAGTGGTTGCTGCCGAAGTGCAGGAACGAGAGCGTGTCGCGCTCGGGCAGCACCGCGCCTGTCTCGGCCTCGAGCTCGCTGGGTGTCAACGCCATGGGATCCTCCCGTATGTCGACGGACGTCGCGTCGGATCGTGCACGTCGTTGCGCGCGGCGGCATCGCTCATGCGAGCGAGATTCGCTCGTCCGAATGCATGACGTGCTGTCGCCGGTCCCGCGACAGCGCGCCGGGCGGCGTCGCGCCTCATGCAATCGGACGAGGAAATCTCGACCTCGTGGCAGATGCGCGCGTGCGGTGGTCACGCCGATGATCGCTGCGCCAACGTCCCAACAGACATCCCCGGAGACAAGGAGGCGACGATGGCACTGACGCCCGCGGAGCTCGAGCAGGAGACGGGTGCGATCCTGCCCGAACGGGACACGCTGTCGTTCCTGCACTTCGGCAGCAACCACTCCTTCGTGCTCGCACACAACACCTCGATCGCGGTGAACGCCGGCTTCTTCTCGTTCGGCAACGTCGCGCAGTCCGAGGCGACGCAGCTCGTCTTCGTCCACCAGGGCTGACGGGTGGAGGCGCCGGGGCGCGTGTCGGCGTCCCGGCGCCCGGCCCGCCCGACCGCCGGACCGAGCAGCACTGCGGGCATGGACGACTCACTCTTCCCCCGGACGACGGCGACGACGCGTCGTGCGCGGCGCCTGGCGCGACGGCCGCGTGCGCGGTTGGCACGCGCGGTCCAGACCGTCTCCCGACCGACGCGACAGCGGCGCCGGCGCCGGCGGATGCGGACCGTCCACGAGCGGATCCTGCGCTCGACACGCGCACGCCGGAGCGCGCTCGAGGCGCTCGCCGCCCCCGAGCGTCCGCGCCTGGCAGCCGGTGTCGAGCTCGCTGGCCGCTACCGCGGCTCGGGGTTCCGCGACCGCCGTTACCTCGTGTGCCGCGACGACGGTCAGTGGGTGCAACTCACGCCGCTCCTGTACCAGGTCGCGAACGCGCTCGACGGCGAGCGGACCGTCGCGGAGGTGGCCGCGACCGTCAGCCGGCGCATCGACCGCGACGTCAGCGCCGAGAACGTGGCCCTCCTGCTCGCGAAGCTCGAGGAGCTCGGGCTCCTCGCGTCGCGGCCGGTCGAGCCCGGCTCGCTCGATCTCCTGCTCGGCTTGCGCGTCCGCAAGGCATGGATCCCGGCCCACGTCGTGCGGCCCGTCGCGCGCACGCTCAGCCCACTCTTCAATCCGCTCGTCGTCGTCGCCGTGCTCGCCGGGTTCGTCGCGACGGAGTGGACGACGCTGACGGGCGCGCGCCTCGTCGGTGCTGCGGACGCCTTGCTGACGCGCCCGATCGAGGCACTCGCAGTGATCGCGATCGTCTTCGCGGGCGTGCTGTTCCACGAGCTCGGGCACGCGAGCGCGTGCACGTACGGCGGCGCGACACCCGGCGAGATCGGCGGTGGGTTCTACCTGTTCTGGCCGGCGCTGTACACGAACGTGACGGAGTCGTACCGGCTGCGGAGGTCGGGGCGCGTCCGCACCGACCTCGGCGGTGTGTACTTCAACGCGCTCACCTGCGTCGTGGCCGGCGCGGGATACGCGCTGACGGGGTGGAGCGGGTTCGTCGCCGCGGTCGCGGTGATCAGCATCATCATCGTCGAGCAGCTCCTGCCGTTCGTCCGGTTCGACGGGTACTGGGTGCTCAGCGACCTCGCCGGCGTCCCGGACCTGTTCCCACGCCTGCACGCGGCCCTCGGACGGCTCGTGCCACGTCGTCCGGTCGCTCCCGCGCTCGCGGACCTCAAGCCGCGTGCGCGGCGTGTCATCGTCGTGTGGGCGGTCGCGACCGCGATCGTGCTGCCGCTCCAGTTCGCCCTCATGCTGTTCGTCGCGCCCTCCCTGGCGGCGTCGACGTGGTTCGAGCTCCGCGACGTCGGTACGGCGGTGGTCGACGCGGCCGGCGCGCACGCGTGGGCGGCGATGACGCTCGGCATCGTCCAGGTCGCGCTCGTCACGGTGTTCTTCGCGGGGCTCGTGGGCGCGCTCGTCTTCTTCGTCCAGCGCGCCGTTCGCGCCACCGCGCGCCGCTGCGGTCCGTCGCGGGTGCGGCGCCTGCCGGCCAGCTTCGCCGTGGTCGCCGCGTTCGCCGCGCCGGTCGCGTGGTCGGCGTCGCAGTTGCGGATCGTCCACGCATGATCGTCTCGTCGGGATCGGAGGCAGGGATGCTGCACACGCACGTCGTCGAGGGTGCGCGCCGGGTCCGGCGCCGGGCGAGGATCCGGCGCCGCCGGATGCGGGGCGGGGTCGGGGTGCTGCTCGCGCTGGGCCTCGTGCTCGTCCCGTTCACGTCGGCGGACGCGCTCGTCGCCTGGAACGGCGCGATGGCGTTCACGGCGCTGTACCACCAGACGGATGCCGACGTCTCGTTCCAGGTGCGTACCGGACGCGGGCCCGGCGTCGGCGTGGCGAACACGGCGTTCGCCTTGAGCGCGTACTGCCAGGAGTGCCACACGGTCGCGATCGCGGTGCAGATCGACCTCGTGAGCGGGACGGTCGTCGGAGTCGACGCGCGCAACCGAGCGGAGGCGCGCAACTGGAATTGCGTCGCGTGCGACACACTGGCGTCGGCGGAGCAGTTCGTCGTCGCGCCCGGAGGCGAGGTCGTGCTCACGCGCCAGGCGCGACGGGACCTGCGCATGATCGAGTGGCAGCTGCGGATGCTCGCGCATTCCGGTCAGACGTCGCAGCAGATGCAGCCGTCGATCGACGCGCTCATGAACCGGATCGTCCAGGTGCTCGAGACCGAGCTCGTGGTCGTCACACCGGCGTCGCCGAGCGTCTCCGCACCGTCCGCGCCGGCTGCGCCGTCGTCGGGTGCGCCGGCGATCGGCGCGCCGCCGGGAGCGCCCGCGTCGTCGACGCCTGCCGTGACGGTGCAACACACCGGCGGGACGGTCGTCGCGCACGGGCCGAACGAGAGCCAGCAGACGTGACCGCGCCCGGTCAGGCGCGTGTGGAACGCCGCCGCGTGACCGCGGTGCTCGCCGCCTTCGCGCGAGGAGGGAGCCCGTGCGTGGCACCGCGTCGTCGGTCAGCGTGAGCATCACACGCATCGAGTCGAACCGTCACGGCGACGTCGTCGTGCACGGCACGGCGTCGCCGGGCGCGCGCGTCACCGTGAACGGGCGCGGCGTCCGCGTGGGCGCGGACGGGAGGTGGTCCGCGACCGTCCCAACGGGCACGACCGCGACCGTCAGCGCGGTCGCCGACAGCGCAGACCGCTCGAGCCGCTCGTCGACGACGGTGACGGTCTCGGCGTGACGGCTGCGGTCACGCGGTGATGCCGCCCGCGGCGTCGGCACCGCCGACGGCCGTGCGCACCGACGTGACGAACGTGGCGAGCTCGGCGACGGGACGTGCGCCCGGACCGGAGTCGTCGAGCACGCGCACGAGGTACGAGCCGGCCGCCCCTTCGAGCTCGACCCCGGCGGCAGACGTCGCGGCCCACGCGCCCGCGACACCCGGGACCGGGTCGCCGCAGTCGCACCCGGCGGCCTGCTGCGCGCCCGCCTGCGACGCGAACGCGTACACGACGAGGTGCACGGTCCCGGTGTCCGTCGCGTAGATGCGCTCCATCGAGCGCTCGAAGCCGAGCCCGGCGAAGCGCTTCGACAGCTCCGGCCCGAGTTCGTCGGGCTCGAGATCGGTGTCGGGCCCGACCGCCTCGTAGCCCGCGGGCGGCGCGACGTCGAGCAGCTTCTCCATCGCGGCCCGCAAGCCGGCCTGTGAGCCCGCGGCCGGCGCGGCGGTCGCGCCCCGGGACCCGTCGTCGTGCAACGGTGCGAGACGGCTCGGGCCGTGGCTGCACGCAGTCGTGAGGAGCGCGACCACGAAGGCCGCGGCCAGGGCCATCCGGGCACGGCGCATGGGGCAAGCGTAAGGATCGTTCGGTTCGTGCGGAATGGGCCATTCGGCCAGTTCCGCGGGGGACGGCGCGCCCCGGTCGGCTCAGCGCACGTGGAGACGGGCCCAGCGGCGCTTCCCGACCTGGACCTGGACGCCGTCGACGTCGGCGGCCGAGACCTCGCCGTCGGGGTCGCTCGCGCGCTCGCCGTCGAGACGCACGCCGCCCTGCTCGATCATGCGACGGCCCTCCTTGTTCGACGGGACGAGGCCCGCGAGGTGCAGGACCTTGGCCAGCCGGACGCGGCCGTCGTCCGCGAACTCCGACGCGGGGATCGCCACGTCGGCGACCTCGCTCGGCGCGTCGCCGGCCTTGAACACCCGGTCGAACTCCGCCTCGGCGTGCACCCCGGCCTCGTCGCCGTGGTACAGCTCGACGACCCGGCGGGCGAGCATGCGCTTCGCGTCGACGGGCTTCAGCCGGCCGTCGCGCAGGCGCGCGAGCACGTCGGCGACATGGTCGGGATGCCAGCCCGTCGTCAGCTCGAGGTAGCGCGGCATGACGTCGTCGGGGATCCGCATGAGCTTGCCGAACTGCTCGGGCCCGGGCTCCTCGATGCCCACGTAGTTGCCGAGCGACTTCGACATCTTCTGCACGCCGTCGAGCCCCTCGAGGAGCGGCGTCGTGAGCACGACCTGGGGATCCTGGCCCGCCTGCTCCTGCAGGTGCCGACCCATCAGGTTGTTGAAGAGCTGGTCGGACCCGCCGAGCTCCACGTCCGCCCGGACCTGCACGGAGTCGTAGCCCTGCAGGAGCGGATACAGGAACTCCGACAGCGAGATCGGCTGACCCGAGCGGTAGCGCTTCGCGAAGTCGTCGCGCTCGAGCATGCGGGCGACGGTCGTGCTCGCCATGAGGCGGAGCACCCCTTCCATCCCGAGCCCGGCCAGCCACTCGGAGTTGCGGCGGACCTCGATGCGGCCGGGCGTGAAGTCGAGGATCCGCCGGACCTGCTCGACGTACGTCGCCGCGAAGGCGTCGACCTCGTCGGCGGTCAGCCGGGGCCGGGTCGCGGACCGGCCCGACGGGTCACCGACCTGGGCGGTGAAGTCGCCGACGATCAGGACCGCGACGTGGCCCAGGTCCTGGAACTGCCGGAGCTTGCGCAGGACGACCGCGAAGCCGAGGTGGATGTCCGACGCCGTCGGGTCGATGCCGAGCTTCACGCGCAGCGGGCGGCCGCCCGCGAGCCGGCGGCGCAGCTCGTCGACGCTGATGACGTCGACCGCGCCGGCCGTCAGCAGGCGCAGGCCCTCGTCGACGGGTTGCTCCACGGCGGCGAACGGTAGTGCAGGCACCCGCCCGGCCTGCCGACACAACCCCTGGGGTCCCCGACCGGGCGTGCCCGCGAGCCGGTGGGGCGGCAGTAGCACAATGTGGCTGATGAGGGGAACGGCGACGACGGGGAGGACGGCGCGGGCCCGCGGTGGCGCGCTGCTCGCCGTCGTCGTGGTGACGTCGCTCCTCGCGGCCGGCTGCAGCTACACGACCAACCTCGACTTCCGGGTGCGGCAGGCGTCGTCGAGCCAGGTGCTGGCGGCCGACGGATCGCTGCTCGCGACGCTCCACGCCGAGCAGAACCGCGACCCCGTCCCGCTCGCGCAGATCTCGCCGCTGCTGCAGACGGCCGTCGTGGCGACCGAGGACGCGCGCTTCTTCGAGCACGACGGCGTCGACCCGCGGTCGATCGTGCGCGCGCTCGTCCACGACAGTCAGCAGGGCTCGCTCAGCGAGGGAGGGTCGACGATCACGCAGCAGTACGTCCGGACCGTGCTGCTCGACCAGAAGAAGACGGTCAGCCGGAAGCTGCGTGAAGCCGTGCTCGCCGTGCAGATCGAGCGGAAGCTCAGCAAGAAGCAGATCCTCGAGCGCTATCTGAACGCGGTCTACTTCGGGAACGGCGCGTACGGCGCGCAGGCCGCGTCGCGTCTCTACTTCGGCAAGGACGCCAAGGATCTCGACCTCGCGCAGGCCGCGCTGCTCGCGGGACTGCTGCAGGCGCCCGAACGCGACAACCCGTACAAGGCGCCCGCGGCCGCGCTCGCGCGGCGCGCGCACGTCCTCGACCGCGTCGAGAAGCTGCAACGCGAGCCGGAGCCGATGATCGCCGCCGCGCGCGCGGAGCCGTTGCAGCTCGTGCCGCTCGCGCCGGAGCAGCGCTACCCCGCCGGCCACTTCGTCGAGCGCGTCAAGAGCGTCATCCTCAACGACCCCGCGTTCGGCGACACCGCGGAGGCGCGTCGCCAGGCCCTGCTCGAAGGCGGCTTGCGCATCTACACGACGCTCGACCCCAAGCTGCAGTCCGACGCCGAGCAGGCGATCGGCGACGTGATCTCACGGCCGGCGACCGATCCGTCGGCCGCGCTCGTGTCGATCGATCCGACGAACGGCTACGTCCGCGCCTACGTGGGCGGCCGCGACTTCTTCGCGTCGACGCCGGCGGCGCAGTTCGACCTCGCGAGCCAGGGTGAACGCCAGTCCGGCTCCGCGTTCAAGCCGTTCGTGCTCGCGGCCGCGCTCGAGGCGGGCGTGCCGTTGTCGCGGACGTACTCGGGACCCGCGCAGCTCACCATTCCGCTCCCCGCGCCGCAGCAACCGTGGGTGGTGCACAACTTCGAGAACCAGGGGTTCGGCCGGCTGAACCTCGTGGACGCGACCGTCGAGTCGGTCAACACCGTGTACGCGCAGCTCATCGAGGACATCGGTCCGCGTCGTGCGGTCGACCTCGCGCACCAGATGGGCGTGACGGCGCCGCTGCAGGCCGTGCCGTCCGCCGTGCTCGGCACGAACGACGTCAGCGCGCTCGACATGGCGTCCGCGTACGCGACGTTCGCGGCAGACGGGGTGCACACGGACCCGGTCTTCGTCACGAAGGTCACCGACCGCAACGGCAAGGTGCTCTACGAGGCGCCGGCCCAGCACCGTCGCGTGCTGCCGTCGTCGATCTCGCGCGAGGTGACCTCGGTGCTCCAGCAGGTCGTCGATCGCGGGACGGGCGTGAAGGCGCGCATCGGGCGACCGGTCGCGGGCAAGACGGGCACGACCGACGGCAACGCGGACGCGTGGTTCGTGGGGTACACGCCCGAGCTCGCGACGTCGGTGTGGGTCGGCTTCCCCCAGTCGCGCACGCCGATGATGCCGCCGACGACGCGCGTGACGGTGACGGGCGGGACCTGGCCGGCTCAGATCTGGCAGCTGTTCCAGAGCACCGCGCTCGCGTCGACGCCGGCATCGACGTTCCCTCCGGTGCAGGCACCCCCGCCGTCGACCACGACGACGACGGTCGGGCCGGCCTTGCCCAACGTCGTGGGGATGCGGATCGGCGACGCGCAGCGCGTGCTGTTCGACGCCGGCTACCAGGTCCGCACCGACTCCGCGCCGAGCCGCCAGTACCCGCCCGGCACGGTGCTCTCGCAGTCGCCCGGCGGTGGGACGCCCGCGAGCCCCGGCGAGACGGTCTCCCTCGTGCTGGCGAGCGGGCCGCCCACGTCGACGACCGTGCCCGGCCTGCTCGGTCAGACGACGTCGCAGGCGACGCTGCTCCTACAGCAGGCCGGCCTGCAGGTCGCGGTGACGACCCAGGAGCAGCCTCCGCCGACCGACCCGTCGCTCGCCGGTCGCGTGTGGAGTCAGACGCCCGCCGCCGGAACCGTCGTCGACGCCGGCACCACGGTCGCGGTGTCCGTCAATCCCGGTTAGTGCGGGGTGTCGAGCGTGTACTCCCAGCCCGGTTGCCAGGCGAAGTCCTCGGTGACGAGATCGTCGAGCGTCCGCCCGGCGAGCGCGCAGTCGAGCGCCCAGCGCGTCGCGACATGCCCGATGACGAGGACGCGCGAGCACGCGTAGCGGTCGGGAAACGTCTCGAGGAACCCGGTGACGCGCGCGCGACCGCGTCGCGCCACGACTCGCCGCCGGGATACGGCGCATCGAGATGACGCGCCCGGTCGGCGAGGACCGTGACGTCGCTCATGGCACCAGCCATCATGCACGCGTGCCGTCGTTCGATCCCGTCGTCGACGCGTACGACGCCGCGCGGCCGTCGTACCCAGACGATGTCTACGACGCGCTCGGGCCGCTGCGCGGGCTGCTCGTGCTGGAGGGCGGGGCCGGTACCGGGATCGCGACGCGGGCGCTCGCGTCGCGCGGCGCGCGCGTCGTGGCGTACGACATCGGCGTCGCGATGTTGGCGCGTGCAGTTGCGCGTTCGCCCGGGCTGCCTGCGGTCGTCGCGGACGGTGCGCGGCTCCCGTTCCGCGACGGGTGCGCCGACCTCATCTGCTTCGCCCAGTCGTGGCACTGGCTCGCGGCCGAGCAGCGGCGCTCGGAGGTGGCGCGCGTGTTGCATCCGGGAGGTCGCTGGGCGGCCTGGTGATCCCACGCAACGGCGGACGGGGAGACGTGGTTCGACGCGACGTGGGATCTGATCGAAGGCGTGTGTCCTCCGGTTCATCGCTCGCAGCGCGACACGGACTGGGGTGCCGAGCTGCGGGCATCCGGGTCGTTCGACGTCGGTGACCGCATCGACGTGCCGTGGGGCCGCGAGGTGAGCGTGGACACGTGGACCCAGGACCTGTCGAGTCACAGCTTCGTGATGGCGCTGCGTGAGGACGCGCGGTCGTCGTTGCTGGACGCGATCCGGGATGCTGCCGCGCGCGCGTTTCCCGACGGGTCGATGCGCATCCCGCACGAGACGAGACTGTGGATCGCGCATCGGCGATGACTTCGCGTGCGTGCGCCGTTCGCGCGCGACGTCATTCGCAAGATTTTTCTCCGCTCTTCTCCGTTCGCACGGCGTTCAGTGACATACCCCTCGTTCATACTGAATGCATGCTCGGCGTGGCGGAGGTGCGGGCGGAACGGGATCGAGTTGCCGCGTTGGTCCGCGCGCTGGAGCCGGACGCGGTCGCGCTCGCGGATGCGGAGCCGATGTGGAACGCGTTCGAGAGGATCGAACGGCTCGCCGCGAACGCCAAGACGCTGCTGGCCCGGCGCGTCGAGGAAGCCGCCGCGTGGCGCGAGCGCGGCCATCGCGACGCCGCCGAGGGGATGGCGAAGCAGTCAGGCACGACGCGGGGCGCGGCCCCCAAACAGCTGGCGCTGTCGAAGCGGCTCGACGCGCATCCGGCGACCGAGACCGCGATGCGCACGGGTGAGATCTCACCCGCGCAGGCCGCGCTCGTCGCCGCGGGCGCGAACGGCAACGCCGCCGCCGAACGCCGCCTGCTGGACAAGGCGAGGAGCTCGACGGTCGCGGCGCTGCGCCAGGAGGCGGCCCGCGAGCGCGCCAAGGCCGACCCGGACCCCGAGGAGACCGAACGGCGCATCCACGAGGAGCGGCGGGCCGGTCGTGGACCGACGAGGAAGGCCGCCGGCACTTCAACGCGACCGGCACGGTGCGCGACGGCAGCCACGTGGCACGCGTGCTGGAGCGCCTCGTGAACGAGGAGTTCACCAACGCCCGCCGGGAAGGCCGACGGGAGGAGCGTGAGGCGTACGCGTTCGACGCGTTCGTCCGCGTGTTCCAGGAGCACGACGACCGCCCCGAAGACGACGGCACCTCGAAGCAGAAGCGCAAGCATCGGTGCCCGTCGTACCTGTCGATCCTGCGCCTCGACCTCGAAGCGCTGTTGCGCGGCCGGGTCGAGGGTGACGAGCTGTGCGAGGTCGCCGGCCTCGGCCCCGTCCCGATCAGCACGGCACGCGACCTGCTGGGCGAGAGCATCCTCAAGCTCGTCGTCACCAAAGGCGACGACGTCGCCAACGTCACCCACCTCGGCCGCGGGCCGAAGGTCGCCCAGAAGATCGCGCTCCTGTGGCAGTCACCCTGTTGCAGCGTCGAGGGCTGCACCCGGACCCGCATCGAGTTCGACCACCGCGAACCGTGGGCGAGCACCAAGCACACCAAGCTGGACGAGCTCGACCCGCTGTGCAGCTTCCACCACCACCTGAAACACCGCGACGGCTGGGCTCTCGTCGACGGCACCGGCAAACGCGCGAGGGTGCCGCCCGACCATCCCGACCATCTCAAGAACCGGCCGAAGCACGACACGAGCTGATGAAGCACGCGCGACGAGTTCGGCGAGCGACGACCGTCATACAAGGCGAGCAACCGTCGACGAACGGGGGAGCGATGTCGACCCTCAACAAGCGGTTCCGCGCGCAATTGCAGAAGAGCCCCGCGCGGGGTGGGTGGACGTACGTCGTCATGCCGGGATCGGTGGCGTTCTTCGGGACGCGCGGTCTCGTGAAGGTGCGCGGCACGATCGACGGCTACGCCTTCCACAGCTCGTTCATGGCGATGGGCGACGGCACTCACAAGTTGCCCGTGAAGGCGGACGTACGGAAGGCGATCGGGAAGAACGCTGGAGACACCGTGACCGTCCTGCTCGAGGAACGCTTCGACCGCTAGGTGTCGTCGGCGTCGGCGAGCAGCGCGCGCGGCGACAGGCCGTCGTCGACGTCGGCGAGCTGCTCGAGCGTGCACGAGCCCGGGTCGCGGTCGGGGCGCCAGCGGCGGAAGCGGGCCGGGTGACGCAGGCGGGCACCGTCGGCGCGGTCGACCGCGACCTCGCACACGAGGTCGGGACGCACGGGCACCCAGTCCGGCTCGAGCTCCGGCGTCCACCGCCCTGCCGCGCCCTTGAGTCGGCCGACGGGGCTGGGCTTGAGCCCGAAGCCGTGCTCCCACGGGTGCCCGGCGAGCGGCACGACCCGGTCGACCAGTTCGTCCAACAGCGCGCGCTGCGTCGCGGCGTCGAACGAGCTCGCGACGCCGATGTGACGGAACGCGCCCGCGTCGTCGTAGAGGCCGAGCAGCAGCGAGCCGAGGACCGCGCGGCCCGAGAGATGGCGGAAGCCGCCGACCACGCAGTCGAGCGTGCGCTCCGGCTTGACCTTCGTCATCGCGCGGCGGCCCGGCTCGTATCGGAGATCGGCGGCCTTCGCGACGACACCGTCGATGCCCCGCCCGTGCGCGTCGTCGAGCCAGGCGCGCGCCACGTCGCGCGACCGCGTCGTCGGCGTGACGGCGACACGTGCGGGCGCGTCGTGCGGCAGCGACTCCAGGCGCGCGCGCCGTTCCGAGAACGGGTGCACGAGCAGGTCGTCGTCACCGGCGCACAGCACGTCGAACGCGATGTACGTCGCGGGCGTCTCGCGACTCAGGCGCGCGACACGGGAGGCCGCGGGGTGCAAGCGGGCCAGCAACGCGGCGAAGTCGAAATCCGACGCGCCGAGGACGACGAGCTCACCGTCGAGCACGAACTGCGAGCAGGGGACGGCGCGCAGCGCGTCGACGATCTCCGGGAAGTACCGCGCGAACGGCCGCTGGTTGCGGCTGCGCAGGTCGACGTCGTCACTGTCGCGGAACGCGAGACAGCGGAAGCCGTCCCACTTCGGCTCGAAGAACCAGTCGGCGCCCTCGGGCAGCGAGCGACGCAACACCGCGAGCATCGGCGCGACCGGCGGTGCGACGGGCAGGGCCACGGCGGGTCGATACCCACATCGGTTGCTACGTTCGCCGCCATGACCACACCCATCGAGATCGTGCGTGAGTTCTGCGCGGCGTGGACCGACCTCGACGTCGACCGGATCTGCTCGTACTTCACGGACGACGCGACGTACCACAACATCCCGATCGCACCGGTCACCGGGCGTGACGCGATCCGGGCGACGATCGAGGGCTTCACGAAGGACGCGGAGCGCGTCGAGTTCCGCGTCGGCGCGATCGCCGCCGACGGCGACGTCGTGATGACCGAGCGCGTCGACGTCTTCTTCCTCCCCGGCGTCACCGTCGAGCTCCCGGTCATGGGGACGTTCGAGCTGCGCGGCGGCAAGATCGCGGCCTGGCGCGACTACTTCGACCTCGCCCAGTTCACGAGCCAGCTTCCCTCCGCGTCTGCCTGACCACGTAACGCGGCAGCTGGGCGGGGTAACACCGCGGATTCGCCGGCCGATTGCTCGCACGCGCGCCGTCCGTCCCGCGAGACTGTGCGGGTTCCCGACGACGGCGGGCATCGGGCTCTGGGGAGGCACGCAGCGCGGCGTGCCTGGGGAGGGAAGAGGATGTCGAGGTTCGACTGGCTGCGACGCGTGCGGAGTCGCAGCACCGAGGAGCAGATGCTCGCGACGATGCTCGTCGCCGGCGTCGTCTTCGCGATCGTCGCACTCGTCGCATTCCTGCGCCCCGGCGGTCAGAGCGCGGCGAGCGTGCACGGTCCGCAGGTGCGCACCGCGCAGACGAACGGCGACGCGAACGCGCCGCAAGGCTCGAGCACGCACGTCGCGATCGACCAGGGGATCACACCCGACGCGCCCGCGCCCGCGTCCGACGCGCAGACGATCACCGAGAAGCTGCAGCGGCTGTTCGGCGCGGTCGTCACGCCGCTCGGCTTCACCACCGACCTCCCGCCGCTGATCAAGACCGCGACGCCGGTCTCCGTGAGCACGAGCAACCCGAACACCTTCCCGACGACGTTCCCGTCGCTGCCGGGCAAGCTGCCGCCCCCGCCACCGACGCTGCCGCCGCCCCCGCCGACGCTGCCGCCGACGACCGACACGCTCCCGCCGCCGACGACGGCGACCACGTTGCCGCCGACCACGGTCACCACGTTGCCGCCGACGACCGTGCCCACGCTGCCGCCGACCACGCCGCCGCCCACGACGCAGCCGCCGACCACGGACACGACGCAACCCGTCACGACGTCGAGCTCGGCCACGACCTCGACGGGTCTGCTGCCGGGTGTGCCGCTGCCGTAGCCGTTGACCGCCGGCGACGTCGCGCGCCCTCACGTCGAGGACGCGACCGACGCGCTCGTCGACGGCGACCAGGCGCTCGCACCCGGCGGTGCGCGCGCGGCGCTCCGCCATCGCGACTTCCGCGTCGTGTGGGGCGGGACGTTCGCGTCGAACGTCGGCACGTGGATGCAGAACGTGCTGCTCGGCGCGTACGGCTACGAGCTGACGCACTCCGCGAGCTACGTCGGGATCCTCTTCTTCGCGCAGCTCGGGCCGTTGCTGTTCCTCGCCACGCCGGGCGGCGTGCTCGCGGATCTCGTCGACCGCCGGAAGCTGCTCATCTGGATGCAGATCGAGCAGCTCGCCTTCTCGGTCGTGCTCGCGGTGCTCGTCGCGATGCCGCACCCGTCGCGCAGCGGGATCGTCGCGTGCGTGCTCGTCATCGGGGTCGGCAACGCGCTCGCGGCGCCCGCGCTGTCCGCGATCCTGCCGACCCTCGTACCCCGGCAAGACCTGACCGGCGCGGTGTCGCTGCAGTCGGTGCAGATGAACCTGTCGCGTGTCATCGGTCCGGCGATCGGTGCACCGATCTACGCGCGCACCGGCGCGGGTGTCGTGTTCGCGATCAACGCGGGCACCTACCTCTTCGCCGTCGCCGGTCTGCTCGTCGCCCGCTACGAGAGCCAGGCCGAGGCCGCGATCGAGGAGCGGGGAATCGCACGGCTGCTGTCCGGCTTCCGCATCGCCGCGGCCGACCCGCTCGTGCGTCGCATCCTCGTCTGCATCACGTCGTTCTCGTTCTTCTCGCTCACGTTCGTCGGCCTGATGCCCGCGATCGCGGACCACGACTTCGGGATCGGGCCCAAGACCGTCCAGTACGGCCTGCTGTACGCGGGGTTCGGGCTCGGCGCCGCGCTCGGCGCGGTGACCGTCGGGACGATCCTCGTCCGGCGGTCGAAGACGCGCAGCGCGCGCATCGGGCTCGTGTCGTTCGCGGTGCTGCTGACCGCGTTCGCGCTTGTCCGCTCGCCCGCGCCCGCGTACCCCGCCGCGTTGGTGCTCGGCTTCGCGTACTTCGTCGTGATCACCGCGCTGTCGACCGTCCTCCAGGAGCACCTGCGCGACGAGGTGCGGGGCCGGATCATGGCGTTGTGGGTCATGGCCTTCGGCGGCACGGTCCCGCTCGGCGTCCTGGCGGGCGGATACGCGGTCAAGGTGACGAGCCTGACCGTCGTCCTGCTGGTCGGGGCCGCGGTCGCGCTCCTCCTCGCCGCGTACACGGATCTCAGCGGCCTGACCAGCGGTTCCACGGCCAGCGGGGGCGGGGGGCTGAGCGGGGGGTCACGCCCCGAGTAGCCTCGGGGCACCGCCCGTCGCCCCTCCGTTGGCCCTGCGCGGGCGAGGCCCAGCCGCCGTCGAGGAGACCAGCCCTGGCCCGCCGGATGTTCGCGTCCGTCGTCGTGTCGTGTGCCGCGGCCATCGCCGTCGCGATGCCCGCCGGCGCGACCGGCACCGCCGCGAACACCGACCCCGCCGCTCGCGTCGCGGCCGCGAGCCACGCGGCCGACGCGCTCGCGGCGAAGTACTTCGCCGCGCTCGACCGGCAGGCTGCGCTCGACGTGCGCATCAACGCGCTCGAGTCGCAGCTGCGCGACGGCGAGCACCGCGCCGACGCCTTGCGCGTGAAGGTCACGGCGCGCGCGGTCGAGCTTTATGAGGCGGGTGGCGACACGAGCGCGATCGACTACATCGACGGCACGGATCCGCTCGAGACCGCACGGCGCGACCACCTGCTCGCCGCCGCGAACGCCGACAACGACGCCGCCGTCGGTCAGCTCACGCGCCAGAACGACGCGCTGCGCGCGCAGCGGAAGCAACTGCGCGACGACCGTGCGCGCGCGGCCGACGCGGTGACGCAACTGCACACCGCGGAGCAGTCGATGGAGGTGCAGCTCGCCGCAGCACGCCGCGATCTCGCGGCCGCGCAGGCACAGCAGGCCGCCGCGGCGCGCGCGTCGGCAGCCACGACGACGTCGACGTCCGCGCGTGCCGCCGTGCCGGCCAACGCGCCCGTCCGTGCGGCACCCGCGGCATCGCCGCCGGCAGGCGCACCGTCGTCCGCACCGCCCGCGGCGGGCTCGGGCGACATCCACGACCAGCCGTTCCTCGTGTGCACGCGCACGCGTGAGAGCCACGGCGACTACGGCGTCGTGAACCCCGCCGGTCCGTGGTACGGCGCGTACCAGTTCTCGCAGTCGACATGGGACGCGGTCGCGAACCACACCGGTCGCCTGGACCTCATCGGCGTCCCGCCCAACCAGGCGTCGGTGGCCGATCAGGACGCGATGGCGTGGGCGCTCTACCAGTGGCAGGGCAAGGGGCCGTGGGGCGGCCTGTGCTGACCTGACACCCACGTCAGCAACCCCGTAGCCTGCCGCGCCTCCACGAGCGCGGAGGTCGGGCATGCAGGCCGAAGGCGTCGCCGTCGTCACGGGTGCGAGCCGGGGGATCGGGCGCGCGGTCGCGCTCGAGCTCGCCGCGCGGGGCTTCGAGGTCGTCGCGACGATGCGCGATCCCCGCGCCGGCGCGTCCCTGCCGGACGAGGCACGAGGCACGCTGCGCGTCGCACGGCTCGACGTCACCGCGCCCGGCGCGTTCGCGATGCCGGACGGGCTGCGCGTCCTCGTGAACAACGCAGCCGTCGAACGTCCGCACCTGCCGTTCGAGGAGACGCCGCTCGAGTACTGGCGCGACATGTTCGAGACGAACGTGTTCGGACTCGCCGAGACGACCCGCCTCGCGATCCCCGCGCTGCGTGCGAGCGGCGGGGGAGTCGTGTGCAACGTGACGTCGTCGTCGATCCTCGCGCCCGTGCCGTTCTACGCCGTCTATCGCGCCAGCAAGGCCGCGGTCAGCGCGATCGGCGAGACGCTGCGCGCCGAGCTCGCACCGTTCGGGATCCGGATCGTCGAGATCATGCCCGGGCCGATCGACACCGACATGCTCGCCAACTCCGCGCACGAGATGCTCGCCGTGAACTATGAGCCCTACCGGCCGATGGCCGAGCGGATGGTCCAGGGCCGGGCCGCGGCGGGTGAGCACACCACGCCGACGGCCGACGCCGCCCGTGCCATCGCGGACGCGATCCTCGACGACGAGGCCCCGCTCCGCCACGGCTGCGACCCGATGGGCTCGGGCCTCCTCGACGCCTGGCGGCACGCGAGCGACGAGCAGATGATGCGCACCATGCTCGCCGGCATGCTGGGCTGACAGCCCTCTCCGGGGGCGAATGCCCCTTCATCCGGGCGCCGGGGATGCCGAATCGTTCCTCGTGGTGTCGACGGCGCTCGCCGCCCCCGTGCGCCGGCGGCCGCTCCTGGTCACGATCGCGGGCATCGTCGCCCTCGTGGTGGTCGCGGTCGCCGTGCGAGTCGATCTCGACGTCCGCCGTGACGCCCACCACGCGCGCAGCGAGGCGGCCCGCGACGCGAAGCGCCGCGCCGCGTTGGTCCGAGATCTCGACCGTGCCGACGTGTCACTCGCGGCGACACGCGCGCAGCTCGCCACCGACGAGCGCGTCCTCGCGTCCGCGACCGGCGACCGTGACGCGCTCAACCGCGCGCTCGGCGTCGCGACGAGCGACCTCGCCGGCGTGCGCGCGAGCGTCAACGGCGCGCAGCTGCAGCTCCTCGCCGGCAACGGCCAGATCCAGGACCTCGGGCAGTGCCTGAACGGGGTCCAGAACGCGCTGAACGCGGCCGCGGTCGCCGACACCGGGTCCGCGGTGCGCGCGCTGGCCGCCGTGGCGGACAGCTGCAAGCAGGCGGGCGCCTGAGCGATGAGTACCGGCACGCTCGTCCCGCGGCGGGAAGCCGCGCCGGTCACGCCCGCCGTCACACTCGTGCGCCCGAGGTGGCCGCGCCGGCGGGCCGTCGTCGTCGTGGCGGCCGCGGTCGCGCTGGTCGGGACGGCGGTCGGGCTCGACGTGTCGGCGCGCGCGGAGCGCGCCGCGGCCCACCGGCTCCTGCGCACCCGTCAGTCGCAACTCTCGGCGACGGCGAGCGAGCTCCGGCACACGAACGCGGCGCTCGCCGACGCACGCGACGGCGTCGGGTCCACCCAGCGCGACGTCGACCTACGCACGCACGAGCGCGACCAGGCGCAGCAGGCGCTCACGTCGACGAAGACCGACCTGGCCGGTGCGCGCACGCAGCTCGACGGGCTGCACGGCATCCTCGGGCTCCAGGCCGGGCAGATCACCGCGCTGAACACGTGCCTCGGCGGCGTGTCGGGCGCGCTCGCGGCGGTACGGGCCAATGCCGGCAGCACCGCGGTCGCGCGGCTGCGGGGCGTCGACGCGAGCTGCCGCCAGGTGCTCGCGCCCGGTGGCGAGGGCGCCGTCTTCCCGTTCGACTTCGCGGATCCGTTCGTGTTGCGCGTCGGCTCGTCGTTCTACGCCTACTCGACGAACGCGGGTGGGGGCACGATCCAGGTGATCCGCTCCGGCGACCTGCGGACATGGGAGTGGCTCGGCAACGGGCTCGCCGCGCTGCCGTCGTGGGCCGCGCCCGACACGACGTGGGCCCCGTCGGTCGTCGCACGCCCGGGCGGGTTCGTCGCCTACTACACGACCCGCGACGCGGCGAGCGGACGCCAGTGCATCTCGCGCGCCACGAGCACGCAGCCGCAGGGTCCGTTCGTCGACACGAGCACCGCGCCGATGGTCTGCCAGCTCGACCTCGGCGGCTCGATCGACCCGAGCCCGTTCGTCGACACGAACGGCACGCTCTGGCTCGTGTGGAAGAGCGACCTGTTCGACCGGATCTGGTCCGTCCCGATGACACCCGACGGCCTCTCGCCCGTCGGTCTGCCCGCCGTGCTCCTCGCGCCCGACCAGGCCTGGGAGCGCGGCGTCGTCGAGGGACCGTCGATGGCGTACCTCGCCGGGCGGTACTACCTCTTCTACTCGGGTGGTTCGTGGAACGGTCCCGGCTACGCGGAGAGCTACGCGGTGTGCGCGGGTCCGGCCGGACCGTGCACGAAGCCGTCGGCGACACCGCTCCTCGCATCCCACGGCGACATCGCAGGTCCCGGCGGTGGCGAGGTGTTCACGGACGGCTTCGGCGGCGCGTGGCTCGCGTACCACGCGTACACCGCCCCCGCGATCGGCTACCCGAACAGCAGGACCCTCCACCTCTTGCGCCTGTCCGTGGCCTACGGTCGTCCCGTGCTCACGCCACCGTGAGCGATGCCCGGACGAGGAGGGCTGGGGTGCGAGCGACACGGTTCACGACGACGGCACTCGGCGCGCTCGCCGTTGCCGCTGCGGTGACCGTCGCCTCGCGCGTCGCACGGGCGCGCGTCGTGGAACGCCTCGCCGAAGGTCTGCACGCCCCGGGCGGCGACGAACGCGTGCGTGCCGCGCGCGCGCTCGTCGACGCGGGCCTGCAGGCGAGCGCGGCAGAGCTGTTGCTGTTCGTCCGTACCGAGCACGACCCGACCGTCCTCGAGCCGGTCGCGCGCGCGATCGTCGACGCGCCGACCGTCACACGACCGAACGCGAACCTCCGCGAGCTGCTGCGCTGGGCGCGGATCGAGCTCGACGACGCCGCGTCGCGACCCGCGCCCTACCTCCGTGTCGCACGCGACCACGCGGTCACAGGGGCCGCGCCGCGCGACTCCTGATCAGAACGCGAAGCGCGCCTGCGCGAAGACCGAGCGCACGAGCGGCTCGAAGTGCTCGAGCGACTCCGTCGGGCCGTCCGGGTCGAACGCGACCTGGTCCCACTCGTCGGCGAAGCGGGCCGCGAGCGTGAACGTGTCGGCGTCGAGCTCGTCGCGATGCTTCTCGCGCGCGTCCGGGTCGCCGCCGAAGTGCGCGTAGTAGTGCCGGCCCTGGAAGTCCTGGTGCACGCGGATCATCTCGTAGACCTCGTCGCGCACGTACGGGCGCAGGATCGCGGCGGCGATCGCGGGGTGGTTCGGCACGCTCACGGCCTTGCCGATGTCGTGACACAGCGCGGCCACGACGATCTCGTCGTCGGCTCCCGCCCGCTCCGCGAGCGTCGCGGTCTGCAGGCAGTGCGTCAGCTGGTCGACGGCGAACCCGTCGGTCACCTCGGCGAGGGACCGCAGCATCCCGAGCACGCGCTCGGCCACCCGCCCTTGGTTGTGCGCGGTCTCGACGCCGATGCGGGCCCACTGCTCGGCCGTCGACTCGTCCATCCGGGTGAAGGTGTCCGTCGTCTGCGTCATGACGTCATTGTCGCTCACCCGGATGAGGCGAGGAAGTCCTCCAGCAGGCGGGCCAGCTCGACGGGCTGGTCGCCCTGGATGCTGTGCCCCGCGTGCTCGACGACCTCCACACGCACGCCGGGCTGCCGGCGGCGCAGCTCGGCGACGTCGTCGTCGTCCACGACGGGAGAGTCCGCGCCGCGCACGAGCATCAGTGGGACCGACACGGAGTCGACGGCCTCCCACAGCGAGCCGAAGTCGGGGTGCGCGGCGACGCTGTCGTCCTGACCCTCGGCGGACGGTTGCGCGACGCGCCAGCGGCGGTAGCGCCACACCCACGACCCGTCCGGCTGCTGGATCGCGTTGTGGAGGATCCCGCGTCGCAGCGACGACTCCGAACGCGTCGGGTTGAACTCGATCGTCCTCGCCAGGATCTCGTCGAAGCTCGGGAACGACTCGGGGCCGTTCACGAACGCCGTGATCGACGACGCCTTCTCGCGGTTCACACCCGGCGTGACGTCGACGAGCACGAGCCGGCGCACGAGGTCGGGCGCGCGCGCAGTCAGAGCGAGCGACGTCAGCCCGCCGAGCGACATGCCTGCGACCATGCGCGCCTCGGGTGCGAGCGCGCGCACGGCCACCTCGACGTCGGCCGCGTAGTCGACGGGGGAGATGCCGACGTCGAGTCGCCCGTCGGAGTGGCCGTGGCCGGGGAGGTCGATCGCGACGAGCGGGCGCCCGAGCGCGAGCGCGACGGTGTCCCACGTGTGCGCGTTCTGCGCGCCGCCGTGCAACAGGACGATCTCGGCTGGCTCGCTGCCCCACACGAGCGCGCTCAACGAGTACCCGGGCCGAACCTCCACCGCGCGCCGCTCGACGACCGGTGGCCCGTCGTAGGGGAGCCCGGCCTCCTGCGCGTTCTCGTGGAACATCCCGAACTCGTCGTACGCGATCCGCTCACTCATGCATCTAGCCTCCCGCACCATGACCGAACCCCGCATCCCGCCCGTCGATCTCGACGCGCTCGACGACGAGACCCGCGCGCTGCTCGAGCCGCTCTCACAGGTGCGGGGCTCCGACGTGCGCGTGCTCAACGTGTTCACGACGCTCGCGCAGCACCCGAAGCTGATGAAGCGCTGGCTCGTGTTCGCGAACCACGTGCTCGGGAAGTCGACCCTGGACGCGCGCGCCCGCGAGCTCGCCATCCTGCGGACCGGCTGGCGGTGCAACGCGCCGTACGAGTGGGGGCAGCACGTCGCGATCGCACGCGCCGTCGGCGTGACCGACGACGAGATCGCCCGGATCGCGGCCGGCCCGGACGCGGACGGCTGGTCGCCGCGCGACACCGCGCTCCTCCGCGCCGTCGACGAGCTGCACGACACCGCGACGGTCACCGACGCGACGTGGCGTGAGCTCACGTCGCACTACGGCACGCAGGAGCTCATGGACCTCGTGTTCGCGATCGGTCAGTACCACCTCGTGTCGTTCGCGTTGAACGCGTTCGGCGTCGAGCGCGACGACGGCGTCACCGGCGTGCCGTTCCCGCGGAACCCCTGATCGTCAATCCGGCGCGGCGCCGGTGCACGGTGACGTAGGCCAGCCCGTCGTCGTGCGCACGGATCGCGCGCGTCGTGCCGCGCGGGATGCAGGCCAGCACGTCGCGCGCGACGGTGACATCGGTGTCGTCGACCGTGAGCGTGCCCGCGCCGTCGATGCCGACGACGAGCACGTCGACCTCGTCGTTGCGGTGCGTGCTCACCGCGCCGCCGGGTCCGAGGCGGACCAGGTTCGCGTCGAGGTCGCCCGTCTCGATCGACCAGACCGCGCCGTCCGCGCCCGGTTCCGATCGGGCGAGCGCGGCTGCGAGATCGACGTGGGGGACGGTCGTCACCGCACCGAGCGTAGGGCGCCGCGATCGGTGCCCGCCGGAGTGGCTGCCGTACGATCGGGCAGCCATGGGACGCCTCTCCATCAGTCCGCGCGCGTACCGCCGGCTGACGTTCCTCGCCGTGTTCGCGCTCGCCGCGATCATCCTCACCGGCGCGCTGGTCCGCCTCACCGGCTCGGGCCTCGGGTGCCCGACCTGGCCCGACTGCTCGCGCGGTCACCTCGTCGCGAAGTCGGCCGCGAGCTACCACCAGCAGATCGAGTTCTGGAACCGCGTGTTCACGGGCTTCGTGTCGATCACGGTCGCGCTCGCGGTCCTCGGCTCGCTCGTCCGGCGGCCGCGGCGGACGGAGCTCGTGTGGCTGTCGCTCGGCCTCGTCGCGGGCGTGATCGCGCAGGCGGTCCTCGGCGGGCTCGTGGTCGAGAACCTGCTCGCGCCGCCGTTCGTGATGGGCCACTTCCTGCTGTCGATGGTGCTGCTGTTCGACGCGCTGCTCCTGCACCATCGGGCCGCGCAGCCCGCGGGGCACGGGAAGCCCGTCGTCGGCGGCACGCTCCTCAACCTCGGGCGGGCCGTCTTCGTCCTCGCGTGCGCCGCGATCGTCAGTGGCACCGTCGTGACCGGGACGGGCCCACACGCGGGGGACCGCCGAGCCGCGCGGCTGAACCTCGTGCTGACCGACGTCGCGCGCGTCCACGGGACGATCGTCATGACGTTCCTCGGCGCGGTGCTGCTGTCGCTGTGGCTGGCCTACCGGTGGCGCGCACCGGAGCGCGTGCGGACGGGGCTGACCGTCCTGCTCGTCGTCCTGGTCGGGCAGGCGGCGGTCGGCTACACGCAATACTTCACCGGTGTGCCGGTCGCGCTCGTGGCCGTCCACATCGTCGGTGCGATCGCGGTGTTCACGGCTGCCACCATGTACTACCTGACGCTCAGCGAGCGTGCGGGCGCCGAGGAGACGGTCGCCGTACGCGAGCCCGCGCTCGCGACCGGGAGCCTCGCGAACGCGTAGCGCGGCGCGCGCGACCTACGGCGCGGCCGATCCCTTCGGAGGGTTCAGGTCGTAGCAACGCTCGTGGCTGTGCGCGCGAGCATGAGGACCTTGCCCTTCGACTTCGACCGGACGTGGACGTTCGGTGTGCCGCCCGACGAGCTGTGGTCGGTGATGACGCGCACGGGCGACTTCCCGAGCTGGTGGTCGTGGTTGCGGCGGTGCGAGACCGGCGGGCTCGCCCCCGGTGCCGTCGCCCGCTGCGAGGTCCAGGCACCACTCCCGTACGTCCTGCGCTTCGACGTGCACGTCGACCGGCTCGAGGAGGGACGGCTCGTGGAGACGACCGTCCGCGGCGATCTCGCGGGACCGGCCCGGCTCGAGATCGAGCGCGCCGACGGCACGGCGAGTGCCGCCCGCCTCGCGTGGTCGCTCGACGTCCGCGCGCCGCTGTTGCGCAGCCTCGCGGTCGTCGCGCGGCCGGCGATGGTGTGGGCGCACGACCGGATCGTCGCGGTCGGCGTCGCGCAGTTCGAGCGACGCGCCCTCAGCGGCGCCGACGGCGACGGGCACGCGCGCTGAGCACGGCCCCGACGCACGCGCCGAACGCGACGTGGTCGGCGAGCTGCGGTGCCGACGGGAGCGAGCGGATCGCGGGGAACCGGCGGCCGATCACGCCGAGGTCCAGCGCCGCGATCGCCAACCCGGCGACCGCGCCCGCGGCGACGGTGTGCCGGCGGGGGAGCAGGACGGCGAGCGCCGTTCCCCATCCGAGCGAGATCGCCGCGTGCGTCACCGCGCCGGCGGCGACCAGCGCGACACCGTCGCCGTCACGCACCAGGAGGGAGCCCGCCGCGCGCGTGGCGCGCAGCGGATCGTCACCGGTCGCCGACGCGACGATCGTCGACGGGGCGCCGCTGACGACCGCGGCGAGCACCGACGCGACGATCGCGTCGCGGGCCGTCACGCGGCGTCCGGCGATCCCCGCCCGACCCGGAGGTCGAGCCGCGGCGCGGGGCAGGGTCACGCCGGGCTCGACTCCTCCGGGTCTTGGGGCGGGCACGTGCCGTTCGCGAAAGGGAGAACGCCTCGATGTGGGCGCCCGCCGGGGTGAGGGCTGCGAGCGGACGCCGGGCACCGAGGCGGCCGGCTTCCCCGACCGCGACCGGCACGAGATGTCAGTGAGCGGATCGCCCGCGCCATCGTGGCCGGTGGGATCCCGAAAAGCAAGAAGAATTGTGCTCGCCTGCGCGCGTTGCGCGCGCAGCTCCTACGGAGGTCACCTGATTACGCGCTATTTGTGGCCGCGCGAGCACAACCTGACAAGATGATCGCCGCGAGTCATGGGCCCGGAGACACCGCCCGCCGATGGAGTGGTGCGACCGGCTGGCCGGTCCGTGCACCAGTCCGATCCCGTCGCCCCTGCCCCGACGAGATCTCGGTGGCGGACCGGCCGCCGTGGCGGGCCTGCCTCACGTCGCGGCGAGGGCGGCGATCGCGAGGTCGTCGGGCAGACCGAGGGCGAACGCGGAGCGCCCGCTGTGGGCGTCGAGCGACGCGAGCACGGCATGGAACGGCTGGCCGGGTGGTCCCGTGAGGAGCGCCCACAACGTCGACCCCGTCGCGACGACCCGTGAGCCCGCGCCCACGGGGCGGGCGGATGCCGGCAGGGGGATCGGCCGCGCCAGCGTCGCGGTCGCCGGGTCGAGCCGGGTGAGCTGCGCGGCGTCGTCGAGCAGCCAGACGGCACCGTCCACGCCGACGCCGTCATGGAGCGCGACCGGGACGCCCGGCGACGCGGTCGGCGGCACGTTCGCGGACACGGGGACGACGATCACGTGGTTGCGGGTGACGACGGCTGCGCGTCCGGGGAGTGCCACGACTGTGACCACGTCCACGTCGCCGAGCGAGCGCGTCGTGACGATCCGTTCCGTGCCCGCGTCGAGCGCGTACGCGACGACGTCGCGACGACCCGCCGCCACCACGACGTCCACGACGGCCCACACGGTGCTCCCCGCTGCGGCAACCCGTGTCCCGACCGCGCGCGCGCCGGCGTCCGCGACCGGGACGGGCAGCGCGACCGTGCGGTCGCTCGACCCGGAGGTGAGCGCGTGCCGGGTGATCGAGCCGGGCGCGGTGACGAGCCATGCTGCGTCGCCGAGCGGCGCGAGCAAGGGACGCACGTCGCGGTCGACGTCGCGCGAGCCGATCGTCGTGTTGTCGACGATCCGGTTGGTTTCCGCGTCGAGCACACCGAAGCGGCCCGTCGTCGCGTCGTAGAGGATCACGCGTCCGGGCGCGCCCGCGACGTCACCGAACGCCGCGTAGTCGAGGTGCTCGACGCGCGTCGGATGCGCGGGGTCGAGCCGGAGCGTGTCGAAGCCGAACAGCCACAGCGCGTGCGGATCGTCGTGCGAGGGTGCGGGACGCGCCGACAACGGCGGGGCGGTGCGCGTCGTGGTCGAGCGCGTCGAGCGCGTCGTCCCCCGGAGCGCGACGTACGTCAGCGCGACCGCCCACACGACCACGACGAGGATGCCGGCCGTGATCGCGATGCGACGTGTTCGCGGGTCACGCAGGCTCGGGATCGAGGTCCTCCCGAGCACGGGTGTCGCGGCGAGCGGGGTTGCGGCGACGCCGGAGCCCGAAGTGCCGCCGTGCCGCCTGCCGCCGCTCGCGCCGCGTCATCGGGACGTACGTGTCGTCGACGACGGGCTGCTCGCGTCGGGGCGCCGTGTCGGGCTCCGGTCGGGCAGTCGCGACGGGCTCCGGTCGGGCAGTCGCGACGGGCTCCGCGCGCGGCGCGCGCGGCCGCTGCAGCCACGCGAGCAACCAGACCACGCACATCCCCCCGACCGCGACGGCAACACTGCGGGCGGTGAGCTCGCGGTGCTCGCGGCGGACGCCCAGCGCGACGGCTCCCGCGGCGGTGATCGCGGCCGCGACCGCGTAGGGAACGAGGCTCGTCGACACGCGACGCGGCAGGAGCCGGATCACGAGCCACAGCACCGCGCCGAGCGCGACCAGCAACCCGACGTCTGCCCACGTGCGCACCGGTGCAGCCTAGAGACTGCCGCCGGCGACGACGTGGACCGTGCGAGACTCGCGCCTCGGCGACCGGCGGTCTCGGGCGTTCAGCGGGAACCGCCCGCCTGGATCCCCGCGACGAGGTCCGCCATGTCGCTCTTCTCGTTCGTCGACGATGCTCCCGACCCGCGTGCACTCGTCGCGTTCCTCGACGAGGCGGCGGACGCCGAGTCGGGCATGAAGCACGACGCGCTCGTCGCCCACGTGGCGCGCGCCCCGAGCGACCCGATCCTCGACGTCGGGTGTGGCGCTGGACACGACGCCGTGCTGTTCGCGCGCCACGGGCTGCGCGTGATCGGGGTCGACCCGAGCGCCGTCATGATCGCGGCCTCGCAGGCGCGGTCGGCAGGTGTGCGCGGCGTCGCGCTCGTGCGCGCCAATGCAGCGGGGCTGCCGTTCCACGACGAGACGTTCGCCGGGTGTCGCGTCGAGCGCGTGCTGATGCACGTCGAGGATCCCGGTGCGGCCCTCCGTGAGATCGTTCGCTGCCTCCGGCCCGGCGGGCTGCTGACCGCGTTCGAGCCCGACTGGTCGTCGTTCACCGTGGTCAGCGACGTCATGGACGACGGCGCGGGATGGATCAGCAGCGCACGCCACCCCGACGCCGGTGCCCGCCTGTGGGAGCTCGTCGAAGCGGCCGGCTGCACGGTGCTCGACCGTGTCGAGGAGCTCTCCGTGCGGCGGTCGCTCGCAACGCTCGAGCGTGTCGCGGGCTTCCCGCTCTCGGTGGAGCGAGCGGTCGCGGCCGGCCGCGTCGACCGCGAAGCGGCTCGCGAGTGGGTCGTCGAGCAACGGGAGCGCGACGCCGCCGGCCGGTTCGAGGCGCGCATCCGCAAGATCCACGTGACCGCGACGAAGCGCGGAGCTACTGCTGCGTGACGCGGGGGAGCACCTCGTGCTCGAACAGGCGCAGGCTCTCCCACGCGACATCCGGCGGTATGCCGCCCATCATCGGATGGAAGAGCGTGAAGCCGAACGGACCCTTCCGCTCGATCTCGGCGACGAGCTCGTCCGGCGTGAGGACCCGGTACTGGCCCGTCTCGCGCAACGCGTCCGCGTCCTCCACCGGCACGTACCCGCCGCTCGCACCCACACCCGCGTCCGCCATCCACCGCCCGTACGCGTCGACCTCGTGGAGCGCGTAGGGCGCGATCTCGGCCCAACCCTTCTCGCGATCGTGCGCCAGATGGAACATGCCGGTGTCCGCGCCGACGCCCGGCCCCGGGTCGGGCTTCCCGAGCGCGAGCATCTCGTCGCGGTAGAAGTCCCACAGCTCGGGTGTCGACGGCAGGAAGCCGTCCGCGATGCGCGCGGCGCGACGCGCGGCGGCCTCGCTGCTCCCACCGAGCATGATCGTCGGGCCGTGGTCGCTCGCCGGTGTCGGGGTGACGCGCACGGCGCGCCCGCGGAACACGAACTCGTCGCCCGTCCACGCGGCGCGCAGCGTCTCCACGACCTCGGTCGTGCGCCGGACCCGCTCCGACGGCGAGCATCCGAACATCGCGAACTCACTGCCGACGTAGCCGTTCGCGACGACGACGTCGAGCCGACCGTCGCTGACGAGGTCGACCACCGCGAGGTCCTCGGCGAGGCGCAGCGGGTCGTGGAACGACGCGACCAGAGCCGCGATCTGGATGCGGACCTGCTTCGTGCGCGCCGCGATCGCGGCAGCCATGGTGAGCGGGCTCGGCAGGTACCCGTCGTCGCTGCCGTGGTGCTCGGACAGCACGACGACCACGAAGCCGAGACGGTCGGCCCACTCGCACATGTCGAGCGCGGCGCGGTACCGCTCGCTCATCGTCGTGCCTGCGATCGGCGGGTTGCGGAAGTCGAACCGCAGGCCGAACAACGCCATGTCACGAACCCTCCTGGTCGCGGCTCGGATCGAGGTTGGGCGGGCGCGTGCGCGAGAGGAACGCACCCGCGTCCGCGAGCACGAGCTGTCCCGTGATGCACCGGGCGAGGTCGCTGCCGAGGAAGACGCTCAGGCGCGCCAGCTCGTCGGGCTCGACCATCCGGCGCAGGGGGGTCGACTCGACGATCTGCGCGACGTGCTCGTCGGTGAACGCGGCGCGCACGGACTCGGTCAGCGTCGTGCCGGGCGCGATCGCGCACACCCGGATGCCGGAGGGCCCCAGCTCGACCGCGAGCGTCGTGGTGAGGTGGTTGAGCGCGGCCTTGGCGGCCGCGTACGCCGCGTTGTAGGGCGACGGGCGCGTCGTCTCGCCGGACGTGACGAACAGGATCACACCGCCCTCGCCCTGGTCGAGGAGCACGCGCGCCTCGGCCCGCGCGCACAGCGCACCGAGGACGAGGTCCTGGTCGACGAGGTCGCGCCAGTACGCGCCGTCCATGTCGACGAAGCGCGCCACCGTCCGACCCGGCGGGAGCATCCCGACGTTGTTCACCGCGACGTCGAGACGGCCGAGGCGTTCGACGGTCGCCGCAACCATGCCCTCGACCTGCGCGTCGTCGCGGCAGTCCGCGACCACCGCGACCGCGCGGCCGCCTTCGCGCTCGATCTCCGCAACGGTGTCTCCCGCGCGTTCGTCGCGCGCGTCGTTCACCGCGACCGCGGCACCGGCACGCGCGAACCATCGCGCGATCTCGCGACCGATGCCCGCACCGGCGCCCGTCACCAGCACGACCTTGCCGGCGTGGTCGATCGTGATCGCCATCAGCGCGCGGTCGCGGCCAGCACTGCGCGGGCGGCGTTGCGCATCGCGGCCGCCGCGTCGCGCGCGCCGCGTTCGGCGACGAGCGCGGGCCGGAAGACCTCGGTCACGACGACGGGGCGCGCGCCCGTCGTCCGCAGCGCGCCGAGGAGCGCGCCGTAGTCGACGACGCCGTCGCCGGGCAGGAGCCGCGCGCTCATCGCCTCGACGAGCAGCTCCTGCGACGGCGTCGCGGCCGCATCGGCGAGCTGGAGACAGACGATGCGCTCGCCCGGGATCGAGCGAAGGAGCGCGATGTCGGGACCGCCGGGCTCGCGCTGCCAGTGCCACGTGTCGAGCGTGATCCCCACGCGCTCGCCGAGGGGCTCCACGAGGCTCCACGCGGTCGCCAGGTCGGCGACCGGGCTCCAGGGCAGGAACTCGAGCGCGACCGTGGCACCGGAGGGCGCCACGGCGTCGGCGAGCGCGCCGAGCGCGTCGCGCGCGCGTGAGAAGTCGTCGATCGGCGGGTCCATGCACGCCGCGAGCACCAGCGACGCGCCGGTGGCGTCGACCGCGGCACGCAGGCGCTCGCCCTCGGCGCGACTCGCCTCGAGATCGCCTGAAGCCCACGCCAGCGCGGCCTCGACGACGCTCACGCGCAGCCCCCGCCGCTCGAGGCCGCGACGCGCGTCGTCGAGCGTGTCACCCAGCGCGCCCAGGTGGTGGGCCCACACCGAGACGTGGGTGAGGTCGTTCGCGGCGGTCGCGTCGACCGCGTCGCGCACGTCCGACGGCGACGCGCCCATCGGATCGGTGAGCAACGTGGCGGGGCACATCCCGAGCTCGTTCACGCCATCCCCCCGGGTTGCGTCAGGGCGCGTCGGCCTCGATCTGGCGCGCGAACCCTCTCACCATCCGGCGCACCGTGTCGTCCGGGTCGGCGGGCATCGTGAACAGCCCGTCGCGACGGAGGAGCGCGAACCCGTGCACGGTCGCGAACAGGATCCGCAGCCAGTGCGCCGCCGTCTCGCCGTCGAGCCGATACGACGCGAACACGAGGTCGAGCGGGCGCGTCGCCGCCGCGATCGCCGCCGCGAGCTCGGCGTCGTCGCCCGGTGGCCGCAGCGACGCGGCGTACAGACCGGGATGCCGCGCCGCGAAGTCGAGCCAGGCGAGGACGATCGACTCGATCGCGTCGCCGCCCGCCCTTCCGATCGCGGCGGACGTGAGCGCGTCGCCGAGGTCCCGCAGGCCGCGGAGCGCGAGCTCGCGCCGCAGCCCGTCGGCCCCGTCGACGTGCGCGTACAGCGACTGCGTCCGCACCCCGAGCCGGCTCGCCACCTCCCGCAACGGCAGTGGCTCGAGCCCACCCTGGACCTCGACCACGGCGGCGGCGGCGTCCACCACCGCGCGGCGGTCGAGGCCGACGGGCGCGGCCATCAGCGGACTCCGGGGCCGGGCCACCGGCCCGATTGCGCCACGAGTCGAAACCTATCAGACTCTCGCCTGATGGGCTTCGACGCGGCCGCGCTCCTGGAGATCGCCGAGGACTCGCCGGAGGCGGTCGCCGCGCTCTACGAGCAGCACGGTTGGGGTGACGGGCTCCCGCTCGTCGCGCCGACACCGGAGCGAGTCGACGCGATGCTCGCCGCGCTGGGACCCGTCGATCCCGACGAGGTGCTCGCGACGTTGCCGCCGCGCGACGGCGAGGCGACACGACGGGTCCTCGCGGTGAACGCCGTCCTCGCCGGCTGCCGGCCCGAGCATCTGGTCGTGCTCGTCAGCGCGGTCCGCGCGCTCGCGCGACCCGAGGTCAACCTGCGCGGCGTCAACGCCACGACCCACCCGGTCGCGCCGTTGCTCGTCGTGCACGGCGAGGTCGCCGAGACGGCCGGCTACAACGGCGGCGTCGGCGCGTTCGGCCCCGGGAACGTCGCGAACGCGGCGACCGGGCGCGCGGTCCGGCTCGTGCTCCTCCACGTCGCGGGCGCGGTACCCGGCCCGGGCGACGCGTCGACGCAGGGCGGCCCCGCGAAGTACTCGTACTGCGTCGCCGAGAACCTTGCCGCGTCGCCGTGGGCGGGCTACGCCGCGAGCGTCGGTGTCGACGCGCCGTCCGCGGTGACGGTGCACTGCGGCGAGCCACCGCACAACTTCCACGACATGGAGAGCGATACGCCGGCGCGGATCCTCGACAAGTGCGCGTCGGCCATGGCGTCGCTCGGCCAGAACAACGCGCCGATCTCGCAGGGCGAGTACTTCGTGGCGCTGTGCCCGGAGCACGCGGCGACGATCGCGTCGCACGGCTGGTCACGCGCGGACGTCGCGTCGTACCTCTTCGAGCGGGCCCGTGTCCCCGCACGCGTGCTGCGCGCCGCGTTCGACAACCTCGCGTGGGAGCCGTGGATGCACGCCCTCGACGACGACGCACCGGTCCCGATGACGGCGCATCCCGGCAACATCCGCGTGTTCGTGTGCGGCGGGCCGGGCAAGCACAGCTCGGTCGTCCCCAGCTGGGGGATGACCCGCAGCGTCACCGTCCCCGTCGAGCCCTGAGGCGTCCGACACCAAGAGCAGGAGACGACGATGAGGATCTACGCACCCGACGGCGTGGTGGGGAGGCAACCCCTTTCGCTCGCCGCCGCGCCGACCGTGCTCACCGGTCTGCGCATCGGCGTGCTCGACAACGGGAAGCCGAACGCGCACCGGCTGCTCACCCGCGCCGCCGAGCGCGTCGCGGCGCGCACCGGCGCGGCCGTCACGGTCGTGACCGGCAAGGGCCCGGAGCGCAACGCGGCCACCGCCGCGGCCGACGACGTCCTGACCGCCCTGGCACGCGACGTCGACGTCGTGCTCACCGGGTCCGCCGATTGAGGGAGCTGTACGTCGTGGAGTGTCCACGACTCCGTACAGCTCGAGCAGCTCGGCACGCCGACCGTCGTGGTGACCACGACGCGCTTCGTCGACCTGACCGCGCGCGTCGCGACGACGATCGGGCTGCCCGACTGTCGCATCGCGGTCGTCGACCACCCGCTCGGCGGCATCGAGGACGCCGCGGTCGACGGGCGCGCCGACGCGATCGTCGAGCGCATCGTCGCCCTGCTGACGGGCCGGCGATGACGTCGACGCAGACGACCGCGCGCGCGCGACGACCGGGCGCACGCGGCGCCCGGTCGGGTCGAGGAGCCGGTCGCCCAAGGGCGATGTCAGCCGGCCCGGCGCTCCATCCGCTCGGGCGCGGCCGGGTCGCGACGGCGACGCACCGCGTGCATCTCGGGCGATCCACCGCCCCACGAGCCCGCGAGGCCGGCGAGCACGAAGCCGCCGACGAACGCGCCGAACGTCGCCCACAGCTGGCTGTTGGTGAGCGTGTGCGCGGCCGCGGCGTTGCCGGTCGTGTTCGCCTGGAACACGGTCGTCAGCTGCGGCGTCCCGATGAGCAACGCCGCGAACATGATCAGGCCCCAGGTCGTCAGCCCGACGAGCATGCCCGGCCCGCGTCCCCGGATGCTGTGCACGTAGCCGCTCACGCCGCCGGCGACGATCGCCGCGAACAGCGCGTCGCCGAGCGCGAACCATGCGAGGTTCTTCCCGAAGAAGCCGGTGCGCGTGCTCCCGGCGAGCGCGAACCACAGCGCCGACAGGATGAAGAACACGGCAAGACCGACCGCGGCGCCGCTCAGCACCGCCTGCCACCGGACGAAGGAGGGCCGTTCGCGTTCTGTTCGTTCCTCTGCGTAGATCGCCATGTCGTCGAGCCTCCTTGTGCGCCCGCGCCGATCGTCGTTGAACGGCGCTACTCCGTGGGTGCCCACGGGAGCGGGCGCGCGAAACGCGCGTGACTTCACGCGGTGAGGCGGTGTGACTGCGCCAGCGTCGGACCCGGCCTCACCCGCGGATCACGCGACGCGCCCGACGGCGGCGCGGACCCACTCGACCAGCCGGTCGGGCGGGATCGCGCCGACCTGCTGCGCGACGGGCCGACCGTCGCGCAGCACGAGCAGCATCGGGATGCCCTGCACGCCGAAGCGGGCCGAGACCGCCGGCGCGCGGTCGACGTCGACCTTCACCACCTTGAGTCGTCCGGCGAGCTCCCGCGACGCACGCTCGACGCCCGGCGCGACGACCCGGCACGGCCCGCACCACGGCGCCCAGAGGTCGACGAGGATGGGGAGGGTGGAGCGCGTCGCGTCGTCGAAGTCGTCGTCGGCGGCGTCCACCAACCACGGCAGATCCCGGTGACAGCGCACGCAGCGGGGGAGTCCCGACGCGGCGAGGGGCACGCGATTGCGCTTCTCGCACGACGGGCACGTGACGACGGACACCACCGCGATGTTCGTACCCCGTCGGTGCGTGCACGAATGACCTCCGGCGCGTCGCTTCGGGACCTAGGTCCCTTGCCGCTGGGCCGCACGCGAGCCGAACGTAGGAGGCATGGATCACCCGCAGGTCGAGGGCCTGTCGCGCGACGAGTGCATGGCGCTGCTCGAGACCGCGTCCGTGGGTCGTGTGGGCGTGAGCGTCGGCGCGATCCCGGCCGTCCTGCCGGTGAACTACGTCGTGGACGGCGACACGGTCGTCTTCCGCACGGTGCCCGGCACCAAGCTCGACGCCGCGCTCACGAACGCGGTGGTCGCGTTCGAGGCCGACAGCTTCGACGGGGAGCGCGAGTCCGGTTGGAGCGTCCTCGTGCGTGGCGTCGCGCGCGAGATCACCGACGAGACCGCGCTCGCGCGCGTCCGACGCCTCCCGCTGCGCTCGTGGGCGTTCGACGGCGACGCCGACCGGTTCGTCAGCGTCGACACCGAGCTCGTCACCGGACGCCGCGTCCTCGCCGCAGCCGCGCACGACGGCTGAGCCGACCCGAGCCCGTCCTCAGCCGACGAGCTCGACCACACGACGGCCGCGGTGCTGCTCCAGCGCGCGTTCGACCTCGTCGAGGGAGCGTCCGAGCGGCACGTGCGCGACCAGCTCGAGCAGCGCCTCCCGGTCCACCGCCTCGCCCGGGACGTCGCGGACGGTCGCCGAGAACGACACGACCGGCGGTCCCGACGCGATCCGGTGGACGGCCGCGGTCACCCGCGCGCCGTCGCGCACGTCGCGCAGCTCGTCGTCGCCGAAGCAGTAGAGGCGCTCGCCCGCGGTCGCGTACCGGACCGCGACGGGCTCGCGCCCGGGCGACGTCACCCAGACCGTGTGATAGCTCGACACCTGCTCGGGCAGCGACACGGGGAGGACTGTGTCATGTCCGCCTCATCCGGTGCCGAGCTGGCGGGCACGCCGCTCGAGCTCCTCGGGGCTCACGTCCTCGATGTGCGTGCTCAGCATCCACTGGTGGCCGAAGGGGTCGCGCAGACGCCCGCCGCGGTCGCCGTAGAACTGGTCGGCGAGCGGGAAGACGACCTCGGCGCCGGCCGCGGTCGCACGCGCCCACAACGCGTCGACGTCGGGCACGGTGATCGCCAGGATCGTCGTCACCTGGCCGTCGTTGCGGTCGGGTGCGATGCCGTTCCCGTCACGGCTGTCCTCGGTCAGGCGCACGACCGAGTCGCCGATCGTGATCTCGGCGTGCACGACGCGGCCGGACGGATCCGCGAAGCGCGCGTCGGTCTCCTCGGCGCCGAACGCCGCCTCGTAGAACTCGATCGCGGCGCCCGCATCGCTCACCACCAGGCGCGGCGTGACGGTGTGCAGGCCTTCGGGGACGGGTTGCGGGTGTGACGGCATGGGCACCTCCGGGTCGCGTGGTCGGACGTCGACGGAGATCGTCCCGCACGACCGGCGGTGCGGCCTTGGACGAATGAGAGGGACCGGCACGACCGCGCCCGCGTGGGCGTGCTCGACCGCGCGCCACGGCGTCGGTGCGCGAGGCTCCTGCGATGCAGGTCCATCTCGTCGACGGCACCTACGAGCTGTTCCGGCACCACTTCGCGCTGCCGTCGCACCGGGACGCCGAGGGTGTCGAGGTCGCCGCGACGCGCGGCGTCGTGTACTCGGTCCTCACGCTGCTCGAGGAGGGCGCGACGCACGTCGGCGTCGCCAACGACCACGTCATCGAGTCGTTCCGCAACGATCTCTGGCCGGGCTACAAGACGGGCGAGGGGGTCGATCCCGCGTTGCGCGGCCAGTTCCCGATCCTGGACGACGCGCTCGCCGCGCTGGGCGTGGCCGTCTGGCCGATGGTCGAGCAGGAGGCCGACGACGCGCTCGCGGCCGCGGCGCGCGTCGCGGACCTCGACGCGCGTGTCGAACGCGTCGTCATCTGCACGCCGGACAAGGATCTCGCGCAGTGCGTCGTCGACCAGCGGGTCGTGCAGCTCGACCGGCGCAAGCGGCAACTCCGCGACGAGGCGGGTGTGATCGAGAAGTTCGGCGTCCGGCCCGAGTCGATCCCCGACTGGCTCGCGCTCGTCGGTGACAGCGCGGACGGCTTCCCGGGCATCCCCGGCTTCGGCGCCAAGAGCGCCGCCGCGGTGCTGAGGCGCTACGGCCACGTGGGCGACATCCCACGCTTCGGGCACGAGTGGGACGTCCCCGTGCGTGGCGCGACGGCGCTCGCGACCGCGCTCGAGGACAACCGCGAGCTCGCCGATCTGTTCCTCGTGCTCGCGACGCTGCGGACGGACGCGGCGGTCGGCACGGTCGACGACTGGGAGTGGGCGGGCCCACGGCCCGAGCTGCACGAATGGGCGGACCGGCTCGACGCGAAGCGGCTCGTCGAGCGGGCGGAGGACCTCGCCGAGAAGCGCGGGCACTGAGCACGGGAGCACACGGCATGGCAGGTCTCGACGGACGGGTCGCGCTCGTCACCGGCGGGGGTCGCGGGATCGGGCGCGCGATCGCGATCGCGCTCGCGCGCGACGGCGCGGACGTCGCGGTGAACTACCGGCGCGACGAGGACGCGGCCCGCGACACCGTGAAGGAGATCGCGGCGCTCGGGCGACGCGGCGCGACGTACAAGGCGTCGGTCGACTCCGTCGAGGACGACGAGGCGATGGCGCGCGCGGTCCTGGACGACTTCGGCGGGGTCGACATCCTCGTCCACAACGCGGGGATCGCGAGCCGCGGGCTGTCCGTCGCCGACACCGACCCGGCCGAGATCGAGCGCGTGTGGCGCACGCACGCGTTCGGCGCGTTCGTCCTCAGCAAGCTGCTCGTCCCGGCGATGCGATCGCGTCCACGCGGCGACGTCGTGATGATCTCGAGCTACGCGACGAGCGCATGGGGGCCCAACTCGTCGCCCTACAACATGGCCAAGGCGTCCCTCGAGGCGCTCGCCTGGACGCTCGCCAAGGAGGAGCGCCGCCACGGGATCCACGTGAACGTCGTCGCGCCCGGCCTCGTGGAGACCGAGATGGGACGGCGCCTCGTGAAGGGCGCGATGGGGGTCGCGGACATTCACACGCTCGACGCCCGCTCACCGTTCGGGCACGTCTGCCGGCCCGAGGAGGTCGCCAGCGTCGTCGCGTTCCTCGTGTCCGACGCCGCGGGCTACGTCACCGGCCAGAAGATCCAGGTCGACGGGGGCGGCGCATAACGGACGTTCCCGGCCACTGCCGGCCGGCGACCGGGCGTCGCCCCAGGTCAGCGAGCATCCCGTTCACTGTCACACCCCCCCGTCACAATCCTGGGCATGGTGATCGTCGCAGTGATCCTCGCCCTCCTCGCCGGTGCCGGCCTCGCCGCGGCCGGCGTCACGGCCGCCGCCCGGCGCCGCGAGGCCGACCTCCTCGCCGAGCACGACGAGCTCGCCGCCGAGCTGGCCGCCGTCCGCGAGCAGCTCGCCCGGGCCGGGGCCGAGCTCGAGCGGGAGCGCGCCGTGAGCGCGGAGCGGCTCGCGGCCCGTGAGGAGGCCGAGGCGCGGCTGGCCGAGCGGTTCACCGCGCTGTCGACCGAGGTCCTCGAGCGCAACAACCGGTCGTTCCTCACGCTCGCGCAGCAGCAGCTCGCGGGCGCGCAGCAGCGGGCCGCGCACGAGCTGGAGGGCAAGAAGTCGCTGATCGACCAGCAGCTGGAGTCCATGGTCGGCGAGCTCGGCAAGGTGCGCGACCTCGTCGGCGAGCTCGAGCGCGACCGCCACGCCAAGTTCGGTGCGCTCGCCGCACAACTGCAGCGCAGCAACGAGGGGATGGCCGCGCTGCAGGAGGTCACCCAGGGCCTGCGCCAGGCGCTGTCGAGCACGAAGGCACGCGGTCAGTGGGGCGAGCGCATGGCGGAGGACGTGCTGCGCCTCGCCGGGTTCATCGAGAACGTCAACTACCGCAAGCAGCGCGCCATCGACGGTGGCGGCATCCCCGACTTCACGTTCCTGCTGCCGCAGGACCAGTCGCTGTTCATGGACGTCAAGTTCCCGCTCGACAACTACCTGCGCTTCCTGGAGGCGGAGTCCGAGCTCGACCGCAAGCGCTACCGCGACGAGTTCCTGCGCGACGTCCGCCACCGCGTCAAGGAGCTCGCGGCCCGTGACTACGCGAGCCGGACGGGCGCCGCGCTCGACTGCGTGCTCCTGTTCATCCCGAACGAGGCGCTCTACGCGTTCATCCAGGAGCACGACGCGTCGATCCTGGAAGAGGCGCTGCGCCACAAGATCGTGTGCTGCTCGCCGTTGACGCTGTTCGCGGTGCTCGCCGTGATCCGCCAGGCCGCCGACAACTTCCGTCTCGAGCGCACCTCGAACGAGATCCTCGGCCTCCTCGGCGCGTTCGACAAGCAGTGGCACGCGTTCGTCGACAAGATGGACAAGCTGGACCGGTCGCTCACGACCGCGCGGAAGGACTACGAGGAGCTCGTCGGGACTCGGCGCCGCCAGTTGGAGCGCCCGCTCGAGCAGATCAAGGCGTTGCGACGCGAGCACTCGCTCTCGGCCGCCGACGACCACGACGACGGCGACGGCGGCATGGGCCGGCTCGCGTTGGAGGCCTGAGCGTGTCGCGCTCGGTCCACCGCTAGCCTGGAGCAGTGATCGCGCTCCTCGTCGTCGTGTTCATCGCGATCCCGATCGCCGAGATCGCGGTGATCATCAAGATCGGGTCGCTGCTCGGGATCGGCGAGACGATCGCGCTGCTCCTGCTCGTCTCGGTCTGCGGCGCGTGGCTCGTGAAGCACCAGGGGCTCGGCGTGCTGCGCCGCATCCGCGAGCAGATGAACCTCGGGCGCGTGCCTGGCGCGGAGCTGGTCGACGGCGCGCTCATCCTCGTCGCCGGCGTGCTGCTGTTGACGCCGGGCTTCATCACCGATGCCGCGGGACTGCTGCTCCTCGTCCCACCGGTGCGGACCGGGATCCGGCGGCTCACGCGGCGGCGGCTGGCACGGCAGGTGACCCGTCGAATCGAGATCCGGCGCTGGAACGCCTGACCGCGCGACCGCCGTCAGCCCACACGTAACAGCTCGGGTGCGACCGGGCACTCGGCGTGCCGGGTCGCCAGGGACGGCGCCTCCAGGCCGGCCGGGCCCGCCACCGCGTCGAGGAGGCCGAGCGTGACCGTCTCGACCGCGGCGTCGTCCTCACCCGCGTCGACGAACGGGTCGGGACGCGCCCGCATGCGCTCCACCATCGCGTCGAACAACCGGTCGGGGAGGACCCGTCCGAGGCCGGCGACGAGCCAGACCTGCGCCGCGCTCTTCGACAGCGCGTGCAGCACGGGCGGCGCCCCGACGGGCACGAACGCCTCGCTGTGTCCCACCGCGACCGCCTCGACGAGGAGGTGGGTCACGCCGAGCGCGTTCGCCTCGAAGTCGGGGACGAGGCGGACGGGGCGATCGGCCCGTCGGATCCGCGACGTGATCGACCGGTTGCCGGGCAGCCGAACCGCGACGACGTCGAGGTCGGCGCGGGTGGCGACCGCGTCCGCGATCGCGTCGCTCCACCCGACGACCGCGATCGGCTCGTCGTGCGGGAACGGGAGCGCGTCCGCGAGCCGCGCGCCGGTGCGGTCGTCCTGCAACAGCTGGACGGCCTCCCACGCGGCGTCGGCCGCGTCCGACGCGCACAGCACGCGCGAGCACAGCCACCACAGCGGACCCGACCCGGGATGATGCGCGAGCAGGCGCCGGCACGCGACCACGAGGCCGGCCGGGTCGTCGGCGAACCCCGCGAGGCAGTCGGCCGCCTCCGCGACCAGCGCGTCGTCGTCACCGGCCCACCGGGCCAGGTACCGCAAGCGCTCGAACGGCTGCACCACTTCACGGTAACGCGGCGCACGCGTCAGTCGTACGTGGTCGTCTCGCGCACCGCGTCGAAGCCGTGCTCGAGCGCGGCGAGCGCGCGCGCGGCAGCCGTGAGCCGATCCACGCGACCGCCGACCTTGAGCCCGCCGGACGCGAACGCACGCTGCGCGTTCGTCTCGCCGCGAGCCAGGGCGCGCGCGATCGGGTAGTCCGCGGTCAGCACGACGTCCGCGTGACCGGCGTGCGGTCCCGCGGTCACGCGGACGTCACCGTTCTCGACCGTGACGACATAGACGACGTCGCCGCCGGGCACGCCGACGACGCGCTGCTCGACGACCAGCGTCACACCCGCGAGGTCGCGACCGAGCTCGCTCGAGCGTTCACGCGCGGCGTCGTCGAGCGCGGCGATCCACTCCGGCGAGAGGTAGCGCGGCACCGCTGCACGATAGAAGCCTCTGCCGCGCACACCGGCTCCCGCGTGCCCGCATGGGGAAACGGCGCGCACCCCGCGTACGCTCGGTCCGTGACCCCCGACGCGACCGCGGCAACCGGCGCACGTCCCGCGCTCGCCGACGCGCTGACCGACGCCCCGGGCGACACGAGCGCGCCGGCGAGCCTCGCCGTCGTCGGCGACCGGGTGGCCGCTCGCGTCACGGAGATCCTCGACGCCGAGGTCGAGCGGTGGACGCCCGTCGATCCCGCCCTGCGCGAACCGCTCCTCGCGCTCCGTGACCTCGTCGTCGCGGGTGGCAAGCGGCTGCGTCCCGCGTTCTGCCACTGGGCGTACGTCGGTGCGGGCGGTGACGCGACCTCCGAGGTGATCGTCGACGCCAGCGCGGCGCTCGAGCTGCTGCACACGTTCGCGCTCGTGCACGACGACGTCATGGACGGCAGCGACCGTCGACGGGGCGTGCCGTCGATCCATCACGACTTCGTGACGCGTCACCGGGACCGGAGCTGGCACGGCGAGCCACGCCGCTTCGGCGAAGGCGTCGCGATCCTCGTCGGCGACTTCGCGTTCGTGTACTCGGACATCGTGTTCCCGTCGACCTCGGCGGCAGCGCGTCGCGTGTTCGACGAGCTGCGCATCGAGCTGTCGGTCGGTCAGTACCTCGACCTCGTCGGCACGGCGGGCGGCAGCCGCGACGCCGCGGCCGCGCGCCGGATCGAGCGCTACAAGTCCGGCAAGTACACGGTCGAGCGGCCCTTGCACCTCGGCGCGGCGCTCGCAGGACGGCTCGACGAGCTCGACGAGTCGCTGAGCCGCTTCGGACTCCCGCTCGGGGAGGCGTTCCAGCTGCGCGACGACCTGCTCGGCGTGTTCGGCGACCCGGAGGTCACCGGCAAGCCGGTCGGCGACGACCTGCGCGAAGGCAAGCTCACGCCGCTCGTCGCGGCCGCCGCGGCGCGGGCGCGAGGCGCGGACGCCCGGCTGCTCGCGCGCCTGGGTGACCCGTCGTTGCGCGACGAAGACGTCGCTGCGCTCCAGGGCGTGCTCGTGGCGACGGGCGCGCGCGCCGAGATCGAGGAGACGATCGAGCGGCTGGTCGATGACGCGCTGCGCGCGCTCGCAGACGTCCCCGTCACCGCGGAGGCGCGGCACGCGCTCCAGCAGCTCGGCACGTTCGTCGCATGGCGCGACCGATGACGCGCGCGACACGCGCGACGCGACCGGCGGGGACGACCGTTCCCGCTCCGGTCGGTGCGGAAGGCCTCCGCTATCGTCCGGCCGCGATGGGAGGCACGTCCGGCCCGGCGATCGAGGTCATCGACCTCCACAAGCGCTACGGCTCCATCCGGGCGGTCGACGGCCTGTCGATGACGGTCCGGCGCGGCGAGGTCTTCGGTCTCCTCGGCCCGAACGGCGCGGGCAAGACGACGACCGTCGAGACGCTCGAGGGCTACCGCGAGCCGGACTCGGGGACCGTGCGCGTGCTCGGGCTCGACCCGTGGCGTGACGGGCCGCGCCTGCGTCCCCGCATCGGCGTGATGCTGCAGGAGGGCGGCCTGTACCCCGGCGTGAAGCCGCTCGAGGCGCTGCGCCTGTTCGCGTCGTACTACGACGACCCCAACGATCCCGACTGGTTGCTCGACCTCGTCGGCCTGCGCGAGGTCGAGCACACGATGGTGCGCCGCCTCTCGGGCGGGCAGACGCAACGGCTGTCGCTCGCGCTCGCGCTCGTCGGCCGTCCCCAGCTCGTCTTCCTCGACGAGCCGACGGCAGGCATGGACCCGCGTGCGCGCGTTACGACCTGGCAGCTCATCCGCGACATGCGCACGTCCGGCGTGACCGTCGTGCTGACGACGCACGCGATGGACGAGGCCGAGCACCTCTG
This sequence comes from Acidimicrobiia bacterium, assembly GCA_035651955.1. NCBI lineage: Bacteria > Bacillati > Actinomycetota > Acidimicrobiia > Acidimicrobiia bacterium. The sequence continues at coordinate 48,076 of DASRES010000040.1, read as the reverse complement.
CGATCGCCTCGCGATCGTCGACCACGGCCGGATCGTCGCGTCCGGCACTCCGGCCGAGCTGACCGCGCTCGACACCGACGAGGAGCTCCGGTTCCACGCACCCGCCGGTCTGGACCACGACGCGCTCGCGCTCGCGTTGCGCGTGGACATCGGCGCGCTCCGCGAGCCGCGACCCGGCGAGTACGTGGTGCGCGCGCAGGCGACACCCGAGCGGATCGCCGACCTGACCGCGTGGCTGCGCGATCGCGGCGCGGCGCTCGGCGAGCTGAGCACGGGCCGCCGGTCGCTCGAGGACGTGTTCCTCCGCCTCACCGGCGAAGGGCGCGCGTGACGATGTCCGCACGTGCGCTCGTGGCCCAGGCTCGCGTCGAGCTGGTGCTCACGTTGCGGCGCTCCGAGAGCCTGCTCGTCACGCTCGGGATCCCGATCGGGATCCTCGTGTTCTTCGCGAAGGTGAACGGCATCAGCGACCTGAAGGACCCGGTGCAGTTCCTCGTCCCCGGGATCCTCGCGCTCGCGGTCATGTCGACCGCGATGGTGAGCCTCGGCATCGCGACGGGCTACGAGCGCCACTACGGCGTCCTGAAGCGCCTGGGCGCGACCCCACTGTCGCGCTCGGGGCTGCTGGCCGCGAAGACGCTGAACGTCCTCGCGATCGAGGTGATCCAGGCCGTCGTCATCATCGTCACTGGGCTCGCGCTCGGGTGGGACATCACGACCGGCGTGCTGCCCGCGCTCGGCCTGCTGCTGTTGGGAACGGTCGCGTTCGCGGGCATCGGCATGCTCATGGCGGGGACGTTGCGCGCCGAGGCGAACCTTGCGCTGTCGAACGGCCTCTTCCTCGTGCTGCTATTCCTCGGCGGGATGGCCTACCCCCTCGTGAAGCTCCCCGGGTTCCTGCAGGGCGTCGCGAAGGCTCTGCCTGCGGCGCCGCTCGCGGAGACCGTGCGCGACGTCGTCGAGAAGGGACACAGCTTCCCGGTGGGCCTGCTCGCGGTGCTGATCGCGTGGGCCGTCGTCGCCCCGCTCGCCGCGGCCCGCTGGTTCCGCTGGGAAGAGGAGTAGCCGGCGAACCGTGCCGAACCGGCCGCGAAATGCGGCATCCACGTACGGATTCCGTACGTGGATGCCGCATGTTCAGTGCAGGATCAGGCTCAGGCCGGTCTGCAGCGTGGCCGACGTGAGCTGCGACAGCTCGCGGCGCGCGATGGTCCCGTCGCGACGGATGAACATCGTCTGCGGCAGACCCCGCACGCCGTACGCGGTCTGGGCGGCGCGGTCGCCGTCGACGGCCATCGGCCACGACGCGTGCTCCTGCTCGACGAACTGCCGCGCGTCGGACGGGATGTCCTGCGACACGACGCCGATCATGACGAGCCCGTCCTTGTGGTGTCGCGCGTACGCGCTGCGCAGCAGCGGGAACTCCTGGCGGCACGGGTAGCACCAGGACGCCCAGAAGTTCACGACGACGGGATGCCCCGCGAACTGGCGGAGCGAGATCGTCTTGCCGTCGAGCGTCGTCAGCCGGAAGTTCGGCGCGGCCGTCCCGCCGCTGATCGCGCCGGGCAGGGTCATCTGCGTGACGCGCGGGTCGACCTGCTTCGTGCTGCTCCCGCTCGACGACGTGACGGCGACGGCGAGGATGCCCGCGACGGCGAGCAGGACGACGAGCGCCATCGCGCCGATGAGGACGCCCCGGCGGCGCGACGCGCTCATGGCCTCAGATGCGCGCGTGGACGAGCGTGTCGACCGCGATCGCGGCGAACAGCAGTGCGAGGTATGTGTTCGAGAACACGAACAGCTTCAGCGCGCGTTCCGCGGACGCGTCGCGTTCCAGACGCACCGCCTGCCACACGAACAGCGCCCCGAGCGCGACGGCCGCGACGAGGTAGACCCAGCCCATCGAGCCGACGGCGACGAGCGCGAGCGTGATCGCGACGACGACGAGCGAGTACGCAACGATCTGCCGCGCTGCGGCGCGGGTGCCCCGCACGACCGGCAGCATCGGGATCCCGGCGCGCGCGTAGTCGTCGCGGTACTTCACCGACAGGGCCCAGAAGTGGGGCGGTGTCCAGCAGAAGATGATCGCGAACAGCACCCACGCCGGCGCGCCGAGCCGGCCCGTCACGGCCGCCCACCCGACGAGCACCGGGACCGCGCCGGCGGCGCCGCCGATCACGATGTTCTGCGGGCTACGGGGCTTCAGCCAGATCGTGTACACGAAGACGTAGAAGAGCATGGCGCTCACCGCGAGCGCGGCCGACAGCAGGTTCACGGTCGCCCACAACCACGCGAACGCGAGCACCTCGAGCGTGATCCCGAACACGAGCGCGCGCACGGGCTCGATCTCGCCCATCGGCAGCGGACGGCCGTGCGTGCGCCGCATGACCTGGTCGCGGTCGCGCTCGATCCAGCAGTTCATCGTGTTCGCGCCGCCCGCCGCGAGCGCGCCGCCGAGGAGCACGGACAGGATCAACCACACCGACGGGAACCGGCCCGCGGCGAGGATCATCGCGGGCACGGTCGTGACGAGCAGCAGCTCGATGACGCGCGGCTTCGTCAGTCGGAAGTACGCGCCCGCGGTATGGAGCCTCGACGTCAACGCCGGGACCCGACCCGCCGAGACGCTGCCCGCCGCGACCGCGGCCGTTGCGGGGATCTCGGGCGGCGGGGACGGCACGAGGCAGCAGGCTCCTGGGAACGCGTGCAGGGGGCCGGTCGGCCGGGCGAATCTACCGCGCACGTTCGCCGATCCGGGCATCAGGCGACGCCGCGCGGCACGCATCGGGCGCGGCGAGTCGCCCCGCTAACCTGCGACGCCATGCCGAGTGCCGACGACGTCCGCGGCGACGTCAAGCAGGCCATTCGCGTCACGACCGACCGATTGCTCGTGGCGCCGTCGAAGGAGGTCGGCGAGCGCAAGTCGCGCGCCGGGATCCTCATCCCGGCGACCGCCAACGTCAGCCGCCGCCTCGGCTGGGCCGAGGTCGTGCAGGTGGGGCCGACGGTCCGCAACGTCGAACCCGGCGACCTCGTGCTGTTCGCGCCCGACGCCGGCTTCGAGGTCGAGATCCGCGGCGAGGAGTACCTCATCCTGCGCGAGCGCGACGTCCACGCGGTCGCGTCCGAACGTACCGAAGGCCAGACGGGCCTCTACCTGTGACGGACCGACGGGAGGGCGAGTGATCGATCCGGCCAAGGCGTTCCGTCTCGACGGCAAGACCGCGCTCGTGACCGGCGGTACCCGGGGAATCGGTCGCGCGATCGCGGAGGCCTACGCGGCGGCGGGCGCGTCCGTGTGCGTGCTCGCGCGCAAGCAGGACGAGCTCGACGAGACCGAGCAGGCCCTGCGCGCGATCGGCGCCGACGTGGCGGTGTACGCGGGGTCGGCCGGCGATCCGGAGGCGATCGAGGCTGCCGTCGCGCTGTGCAGGGACCGGCTCGGCCGTCTCGACGTCCTGGTGAACAACGCCGCCGCGAACCCGACGTTCGGCCCGCTCATCAAGATCGAACCGCGCGCGATCTCGAAGGTCCTCGAGGTTAACGTCGTCGGCCCGCTGCTCCTGAGCCAGCACGCATGGCGCGCGTGGATGCACGACAACGGCGGCACCATCGTCAACATCACGTCGACGGGCGGCCTGCACGCCGCGCCCGGTCTCGGCATGTACAACGTGTCGAAGGCCGCGATCGCGCACATGACGAAGCAGCTCGCGCTGGAGCTCGGCCCGAAGGTGCGCGTCAACGCGATCGCCCCCGGACTCGTGAAGACGGACTTCGCCCGGGTGCTCTACGAGTCCGCCGAGGAGCAGATCGCGTCCGCGTACCCGACGCGCCGGCTCGGCGTGCCCGACGACATCGCGGGTGCCGCACTGTTCCTCGCGTCCGACGCTTCGAGCTGGATGACGGGCGAGGTCGTCCTCGTCGACGGCGGCTCGCTCCTCGTGTGACCACCGCGGTGCGCGACGCGCTGCGACGTGCGCTCGACACCGCGCTGAAGGACCGCGACCGCACCGCGATGCGCGCGTTGCGGACGGCGCTCGCGACGTTGGACAACGCGGAGGCGGCCGACCCGTCCGCGGCGCCCGCCGTCGAGTCGGGTGCCGTCGCCGGTGGCGTCGCCGGTCTCGGCGCCGGCGAGGTGAGCCGTCGCGAGCTCACCGATGACGCGTGCCGCGACCTGCTCCTCGCCGAGCTCGCGCGGTGGCGCGCGCTCGCCGACGACTTCGACCGCGCGGGACGCCCTGCGGAAGCGGCCGAGCAGCGCGCGCAGGCCGACGTGATCGCGACGGCGATCGGGACCGCGACCGAGTTGACCTAGAGCTCTCCGCTCAGGTGCGGCTCTCCGCGCGTGCGTCTAGCGTCGTTGCTGATGCGTGTGGGCATCTCGTTGTGGCCGTAGGGGCCGACATGGCGGCAGCTGTGCGCAGCGGCGGTCGAGGTCGACACGCTCGGCTTGGATTCGTTGTGGCTGTACGACCATTTCGTGTCCCTCGGCGCGGACGAGACGCTGCCGGTGTTCGATGGTTGGACCGGGTTGGCTGCTCTGAGCGCGTTGACGTCGAGGGCGCGCCTCGGTGTGCTCGTCACCGGCGTGACATACCGGAATCCTGCAATTCTCGCGAAGATGACCGCGACGCTGGATCACATCTCGGGCGGGCGCGCCGTCCTGGGGCTCGGCGCGGGCTGGCACGAACGCGAGCATCGCGCCTACGGAATCGAGTTCCCGTCGGCGGGCGAGCGGATCTCGATGCTCGACGAAGCCTGCACGGTGATTCGATCATTGTTCGAGAACGACGTCACCGATTTTCACGGCGCTCATTACGTCCTGCGCGACGCCGTCCTCGTCCCGAAGCCGCTCCAGCGTCATCTGCCGTTACTGATCGGCGGGGGCGGCGAGCGCAAAACCCTTCGGGTCGTCGCGCGTCACGCAGATCTGTGGAACGCGTTCGGGACGCCGGAAGTCGTCGTGGGCAAGCGAGCCGCGCTTGACGGGCACTGCGTCGCAGTGGGGCGCGACCCCGCGAACATCGGGGTGACCGTCAATGTCGGAGTCATCGTGCGAGACCGCCCAGGACTGGTGGAGGACCGCCTCAACGAGATCGGTGAGATCGCAAACTTCCCGGACTACGCCGCCTCGAATCGGCCGTGGGGACCACCCGACGTCGTCGCGACGCGCCTCGCCGAGTACGCCAACGCAGGTGCCTCCGAGATCATCGCCGTCATGCCGGCACCCTACGATCACCAAACGATCGAACGCCTTGCGACAGAGATCGCGCCGCGCCTCCGCCAGCTCACCCCGTCAAAGCACCCAACGCCATGACTGCCGTTCCGCGCCCGGCCCGCCACAGGTCGGCCCGCCATGACGTGCGTCCACGATGCGCCGGTACAGGACAGGGCGAACGTTGCCTGACGCGGCATTAGTCGCGCAGCCAGCGCATCCCGTCGCGGTGGCGCTGCGCGAGCTCCGCGTACGCGGCCGGGTTCGTCTGCACCCACAGCTCGGCGGGCGAGCCGACGACGGGTCGCTTGATCTGCGCGGGTGCACCCGCCGCGAGCATGTTCGGCGGGACGACGAAGTTCGCGGACACGAGGGAGCCGGCGGCGACGAGCGCGCGATCGCCGACGCGTGCACCGTCGAGGACGACCGCGCCGTTGGCGACGAGACACTCCTCGCCGAGGACCGCGCCGTGCACGACGCAGTTGTGCGCCACCGTCGAGCCCGGCCCGACCTCGGTGTGAAGGCCGGGCGGTCCGTGCAGGACCGCGCCGTCTTGGACGTTCGCGCCGCGCCGCACGATCACCGGCGAGTAGTCGGCCCGCAGCACCGCGCCGTACCAGACCGACGCGCCCTCCTCGACCACGACGTCGCCGACGAGCGTCGCCGTGGGCGCGACGAACGCCCCCGGGTGCACCTGGGGCTCGAGACCCTCGAACGAGAACTGCGGCACTCGTGATCCCCCTGACCGGCTAGCGCGCGCGCTTCCCGCGCGTCGGACCGAGCGCGACCGGCGTCTGCGCGGGATGACGGGCCGGCGCGGGATCGAGCACGCGCGCGCGCCGGTCGAGGTACGCGGCGAGCTGCTCGTACAGCTCGTCGCCGATCATCCGCCGGAGCTCGGGCTCCTGAGTGCGGTACACGGCGTCCGTCGCCGTGAACGCCTCGGGTGCCTCGGTGCACCACCACGCGAAGTCGTCACCGCCCGGGCCCCACCCGTCGCGCGCGTACTCGGTGAGAACGGACGTGACGGTGCCGTCGTCCTCCTCACGGTCGATGCGCCGGAGTGGCAGCTGCCAGCAGACCTCGGGCTTCCAGTCCGCGAAGTGCTCACCGGCGCGCATTGCGTGGAGATGGAACGCGCAGCCGGGACCCGCGGGGAAGCCGACGCGGTTCAGGAAGATGCACGCGTCCTCCACGAGGCGCGTCCGCCAGCTGCTCGGCCCGAGCGTCGCGACGACCCCGCGCCGGCGGCCGGTGTCGTGGAACTGCCACTCGTCGGGCGACAGCTTCTTGGCGAGCCGCACCGTGCGGTCGCGGTCCTTCTTGTCGGAGAAGTGGGCACCGTACGAGCAGCAGCCGAGGACGAGCTCGGGGGTCGGCTCCGTCAGCACGCCCTGGCAGCCGCAGCCGAACAGGCACCGCCATCGCGACAGCATGAACGTCACGTCCACCTGCCAGCGCCGGCCCTCCTCGTTGGGGTCGTCGAACGTCACCCACTCGCGCACCGGTGCGGCGGGCGGTGCCGGCTTCCTGCCGTTCGCGCGCCCGTTGGCGCGCGCGTCTCGCGTCGTCATCGCTTCCTTCCGACACTCTCGGTCGTCGCGGTCTCGCTCGCGGCGAGCTCGTCCCACAGCTCGCCGGCGGCGAGGACACCGCGCCACAACTGGTCCAGCACGATCCGCTCGTTCGGACCGTGGATCCCGTCGTCGGGCAGCCCGACGCCGAGGAACACGACGGGCGCGTCGAGCACGCGCCCGAGCGCCTCCTCCGGCCCTGATCCGCCTTCGCGCGTGTACAGCGGCGCGCGTCCCCACACTCGCTCGATCGCGGCCGCGGCGGCGGTCACCGCGGGGTGGTCGACGGGCGTGAGCGCGGGAGCGACCGCGCCCTGGCGGGTGCACCGCACGTCGACGCCGTCGGGAACGCGCGCGCGCACCCACGCCTCGCACGCGTCGAGGATGCGGTCCGGCTGCTGGTCGGCGACGAGCCGGCACGTCAGCAGGAACTGCGCGACCGCGGGAACGATCGTCCGCGCGCCCGAGGGCGACCACCCGCTCTGCAGCGCGACGACCTCCGCGGTCGGGCGCGCCCAGATGCGCTCGAGCGTCGACATGCCCGCCTCGCCCACGAGCCGTGTGGTGCCGGCGTCGCGGAGGAACGCGCGCTCGTCGAACGGCACCGCGGCGAGCATCGCACGCTCCCGCGCGGTCAGCGGGCGCACGTCGTCGTAGAAGCCGGGGATCGTCACCCGCTGCTCGTCGTCGTGGAGTGCCGCGATCAGCTCCGCGGCGACGTGCGCGGCGTTGAGCACGGCACCGCCGTAGCTGCCCGAGTGCAGGTCGGTCGCGGCCGTGCGCAACTCGACGGCGAGCTGCACGAGCCCGCGCATGCCGGTGCACATGGACGGCACGTCGGGCGCGAGCATCCCCGTGTCGGAGACGACGACCGCGTCACACGCGAGCCTCTCGCGCTCGCGCGCGAGGAGCGCGTCGAAGTGCACGCTGCCGATCTCCTCCTCGCCCTCGACGAGCAGCTTGACGTTGACGGGCAGCGAGCCGTCGCCGATCTCGAACATCCCGCGCAGCGCCTCAAGGTGGTACAGCACCTGACCCTTGTCGTCGACCGCGCCGCGCGCGAAGAGCTGGCCGTCGCGCACGGTGGGCTCGAACGGGGGCGACACCCACTCCTCCAGCGGCTCGACGGGTTGCACGTCGTGATGGCCGTAGACGACGACCGTCGGCGCGCCCGGCGCATGCAACCAGTCGCCGTACACCGACGGGTGACCGTCGGTCTCCAGCAACGCGACGTGCTCCAGCCCGGTGCTCGTCATGCGGTCCGCGCACCACTCGGCGGACGCGCGGACGTCGCGGGCCCGCGACGGGTCGACGGAGATCGACGGGATGCGGAGCCACGCGTCGAGCGCGCGGAGCACCGCGTCCCGCTCGCGCGCGAGGAACTGCTCGAGGCGGAGGGCCACCGGAGCGAGCATAGGCTTGCGCACCGTGAGCGGCGTGCAACCTCTGGTCGCGGATCTCCAGGCCGCGCTGGGTCCCGACCGCGCCCGCGCGGAGCCCCTCGAGCTCGCGCTCTACGGCCGTGACGCGGGCGTCGCGCGTGGCAGCGCGGCCGCGGTGTGCTTCCCGTCCGACGGCGACGGTGTGGCGGCCGCGGTGCGCGTCGCGCGCCGTCACGGGCGCGCGTTCGTGGCGCGAGGGAGCGGGACGGGGCTCGCCGGTGGCGCCACGCCGGTGGACGACCCGCTCGTCATCGTCACGACCCGCATGAACCGCGTGCTCGAGGTGGACGCCGAGGAACGGGTGGCGTGGGTGGAGCCCGGCGTGCTGAACCTCGACCTCAGCCGGGCCGTGCGCGAGCTCGGGCTGCACTACGCGCCCGACCCCTCGTCGCAACAGGCGTGCTCGATCGGCGGGAACGTCGCGACGAACGCCGGTGGACCGCACTGCCTCGCGTCCGGGGTCACGAGCACGCACGTGCTCGCGCTCGACGTCGTGCTCCCCGACGGCGAGCTCACGCGCCTCGGCGGTCTCGAGCCCGACCAACCCGGCTACGACCTGCGCGGCTGCTTCGTCGGCAGTGAGGGGACGATGGGGATCGCGGTCCGCATCGCCGTGCGCCTGAGCCCGAACCCGCCCGCGGTACGCACGCTGCTGCTCGACTTCACGTCCGTGGACGACGCCGCCGCGACCGTCAGCGGGATCATCGCGGCGGGGATCGTCCCGGCCGCGCTCGAGATGATGGACGCCGAGATCACCCGCGCCGTCGAGGACTACGTCGGTGCCGGCTACCCGCGCGACGCCGCGGCCGTCCTCCTCGTCGAGCTCGACGGCCTCCCCGACGGCGTCGCCGCGCAGGTCGACGCGGTGCGCGACGTCGGGACGCAGCACGGTGCCCGGCACGTCCGGGTCGCGGCGGACGAGCACGAGCGCGCGCTCCTGTGGAAGGGACGGAAGTCGGCGTTCGGGGCGATCGCCCGCATTGCGCCCGACTACTACCTGCACGACGCCGTGGTGCCGCGCACGCGTCTCGTCGACGTGCTGGAGCGCGTGTACACGATCGCGGCCGAGCAGCGCCTGACGATGATGAACGTCTTCCACGCCGGTGACGGGAACCTGCATCCGCTGATCGTGTTCGACGCGCGCGAGCCCGGCATCTGGGAGCGCGTCCACGCGGCCGGCGACGCCATCCTGCGCGTGTGCGTCGACGCCGGAGGTGTGCTGTCCGGAGAGCACGGCATCGGCTTGGAGAAGCGCGACGCGATGCCGATGATCTTCACCCCCGACGACCTCGACGCGCAGGCCCGGCTCCGCGACGCGTTCGATCCCGACGGTGCCGCGAACCCGGAGAAGGTCCTCCCCGCGGGTTCGCGCTGCGGCGACGTCGCGCGCATACCGGAGGGCGCATGGATCTGACGGATACCGGAGGGCGCATGGATATGACGCGTGCCGGCGGGTGCATGGATCTGACCGAGCTGCGCGCGACCGTGCGTGACGCGGACGCGGTCGTCGCCGTCGGTGGCCGCACGCAGTGGGAGGTCGGCGGCGCGGTCGCGGCCGACGCGGTCGAGGTGCGTGCGCCCGCGGGCGTCATCCGCTACGAGCCCGCCGACCTGACGATCACGGTCGGCGCGGGGACGCGCGTCGCCGACCTCGACGCCGTCCTCGCCGAGCACGGGCAGGAGTGCCCGCTCGACCCGCGCGACGCGGACGCGACGGTCGGCGGCGTGCTGAGCGCGGGGTTGTCGGGATTGCGGCGACTGCGTCACGGCCCGGTGCGCGACCGCGTGCTCGAGGTGCGCGTCGTCACCGCCGACGGCCGTGTCGTGAAGGGCGGAGGCCCGACCGTGAAGAACGTGAGCGGGTACGACCTGCCCCGCCTGCTGGTCGGGTCACTGGGGACGATCGGCGTGCTCGCCCAGGTCACCTTGCGGGCCCAGCCCCGCCCGGCGACGAGCACGTGGGCGACGACCCGCGACTCCCCGTCCGACGTGCGCGCCCGGCTGTTCCGGCCGTCGTGCATCGCCTGGGACGGATCACGGACCTGCGTGCTGCTCGAGGGCCATCCGGCCGACGTCGACGCTCAGCTGCGGGCCGCGGGACTCACGCCGGTCGACAAGCAACCGGCCCTCCCGGACGGTCCCCATCGGGGGCGGATCTCGATCCCGCCCGGCGGGGTCGCCGCGCTCGGGCCCGAGCTCGACGTGGCCGGGGTCCGCTGGCTGGCCGAGGTCGGGGTCGGGACGGTTCACGTGGCCGCCGAGGACGAGGCCGCGCTCGCCGCGGCCCGTCGTTGCGCGGCCGGCGCGGGCGGCTGGCTGCTGCGCGAGGCGGGCGCACCGGGCCTCGACCCGTTCGGCCTCCCGTTCCCGAACGGCGCGCTGCTGACCCGGATCAAGCGGGCGTTCGACCCGACCGGGAAGCTCGGACCAGGGCGTCTGCCCATCGCCGGGCCGTACTCTCGACCTCCACTGGAGGTCGAGAGATCGTGACTCTCGGCCTCGATGCGGACGAGCTCGCGGCGTGTGTGGCGTGCGGGCTGTGCCTCCCGCACTGCCCGACGTACCGGGTGACGGGCCTCGAGACCGCGTCGCCGCGCGGCCGGATCGCCGCGATGCGGGCCGTCGAGTGGGAGGGCGCGGCGGTCGACGCGTCGTTCGAGCGGTACATGGAGGAGTGCGTGCAGTGCCGGGGCTGCGAGGCCGCGTGCCCGTCCTCGGTGCCGTTCGGCCGGCTCATGGAGGGAGCGCGGGAGGTGCTTCAGCACGAGCGGCGGACCAGCCGCCCGTGGCACCGCCGCGCGGCCGAGTGGCTCGGGTACGAGCTGCTGCTCCCGCGTCACGGCCTGCTGATCGCGTTCACCTGGGTGCTCCTCGTCGCGCAGCGGTCGCATCTCGTGCCCCGGCGGTTCGCGCTCCCGCGCCTGCGCGCCCGGTCGCTCGCGACCCCGTTGCAGCCGTCCGCCGCCTCGGCGCACGACGCCGACGTGTGCCTGTTCCCGGGCTGCGTCATGGACGCGTGGCAGCGCGATGTCCACCGAGCCGCGCAACGCGTGATGGAGGCCACCGGCGCCCGTGTCGCGCTGCCCGCGCGCGGCGCGGACTGTTGCGGTGCGCTCCACGCGCATGCCGGTCGTGTCGACGAGGCACGCGCGCTGGCTCGACGGGTCATCGCGTCGATGCCCGGCGACGCGCCGGTCGTCGTCGACAGCGCCGGGTGCGGCGCCGCGATGAAGGACTACGGCCGCCTCCTCGGCACCGACGACGCGCGCGCGTTCTCGGCACGCGTGCGCGACTTCGGCGAGTGGGCCTCCGAGCATGACCTCCCGGTCCACGCGACGGGCCGCCCGCTCGTCGTGCAGGAGCCGTGCCACCTCCGCCACGTGCAGCACGCCGCCGAGCCGACGCACGCTGTTCTCGCACGCGCGTACGACGTCACGACGACCGACGACGACGGCCTGTGCTGCGGCGCGGGCGGCGCGTACACCGTCATGCAGCCGGCACTGTCGCGGGAGATCCGCGACCGGAAAGCCGACGCGTTGCGGCGCGCGGCGCGCGGCCGCAGCGCCCCGCTCGTCGTCGCCTCGGCCAACCCGGGCTGCATCCTCCAGTTGCGGTCCGCGGGCCTCGACGTGCGCCATCCCGCCGAGCTGCTCGCGGACGCGCTCGACCCCGACCGGCAAGGAGCACGGTGAGATGGACGGACGTCTCGAAGAGCTCGCCGAACGCCTCCGCTCCATCGAGGAGGAGCTGCGCGACCTCGCCTACGACCGGCTGCGCGAGGCGGCGAACGGCGACGACGCGGCGAAGGCGGACGAGCGCCGCCTCGGCCAGGCGCGGCGTGCCGTCGAGCGCGCGATCAACGCGCTCGCACCCCGCGGCGACACGTTCGACGAGTGACGCCGGGCGCGCCGGGGCCGGCTACTCGATCGTGTTCAACGTGTCGATCAGCTCGCGCAGGCGCGCCCAGTCGTGGCGGTCGAACCGGAACGCGATGCGCTCGAGGTCCACGTGGTCGTCGTCGGCACGCTCCGCGGGCGTCGTCTCGATCCGCTCGATCTCGCCGCGCACGACGATGTCGGCGAACTCCTCGTTGAGGCGGGCGAGCATCTCGTCGTCCGGGGCGCGCAGCATGCGCATCACCAGCCGGCCCTCGACGAAGCGCAGCGACTGGTAGTTCGCGTAGAAGCGCGTCATCTCCTCGATCGCGACCTCGACGTCGTCCGTGATCTTCAGCAGGCTCATGTCCCGTTTGGAGATGTAGCCGCGCGCCTCGAGCTCCTCCTCGACGAACCCGCGCCACCCCTGCCAGTACGTCCCGCCGGGGACGTCGAGCAGGATCACCGGCGCGGGTTGCGCCTTGCCCGTCTGGAGCAGCGTCAACAGCTCGAACGCCTCGTCGAGCGTGCCGAACCCGCCGGGCAGCAGCGCGAACGCGTCCGACTCCTTCACGAACGTGAGCTTGCGGGTGAAGAAGTAGCGGAAGTTGACGAGCTTCGGGTCGTCGACGATGAACTGGCTCGTCGTCGCCTCGAACGGCAGGCGGATGCCGACGCCGAACGAGTTGTCGGGCCCGGCACCCTCGATCCCCGCCGTCATGATCCCGGGACCGGCGCCCGTGATGATCATCCAGTCGTTCGCGGCGAGCGCGGTCGCCAGCCGGCGGGTCTGGTCGTACAGCGGGTCGTCCGGCAACGTCCGCGCCGAGCCGAAGATCGCGACCTTGCGCGCCGAGCGGTACGGCGAGAAGACGTGGAACGCGTAGCGCATCTCCTTGAGCGCGGCGTTCGCGATCTTCAGGTCGCCCCGGTCGGCGCCGTCACGGGCGAGGCGCAGCGCGGAGACGATGAGCTCGTAGATCAGGTCGTCGTCACGCGTCGCACCCGAGCGCGCGACGAGGTGCGCGACCGCGTGGTCGAGATCGGGATCACCGGTTCGGTACCTCGGCGTGCGCGCCATGGCGCATCAGGGTACCGGTCAGGCGAGGCCGTTCCGTGCGGCGAGCTGCGCGAGCGACGTCGCCGGACGCGGCCCGAGATGCGCGATCACCTCGGACGCCGCGAGCGAGCCGAGCCGGCCGCACGTCACGAGGTCCCGGCCGTGCGTGAGCCCGTAGAGGAACCCGGCGGCGTACTGGTCGCCGGCTCCGGTCGTGTCGACGAGCTGCTCGACAGGCACCGACGGGACCTCCTGCACGCCCTCGCCGGTCACGATCACCGATCCTCGGGCGCTGCGCGTCAGTGCCGCGATCTCGGTGTGTGCGCGCACGCGCGCGACGGCGTCGTCGAACGCATCCGTCTCGTACAGCGAGAGGATCTCCTCCTCGTTCGCGAAGAGGAGGTCGACACCGTGCTCGACCAGCTCGGCGAACTCGGCGCGGTGGCGGTTGACGCAGAACGGGTCGGACAGGGTCAGCGCGACCTGCCGTCCGGCGCGGTGCGCGGTCTCGGCGGCGGCGCGGAACGCGGCCTTCGCGGCGGGCTGGTCGAACAGGTAGCCCTCGAGGTACGTCACGGCCGCGCGCGTCAGCAGGTCGGCGTCGACGTCGGCGGGCGTGAGATCGCTCGCGACCCCGAGATACGTGCACATCGTGCGCTCGGCGTCGGGCGTCACCATGATGTGACAGCGGCCCGTCGCGCGACCGTCCGTGGCTGGCGGCGTCGCGTACCAGACGCCGAGCGCGCCGAGGTCGTGCGCGAACACCTTCCCGAACTCGTCGTCCGCGACCTTGCCGACGAAGCCGACCGCCGCGCCGAACGACGCCAGGCCCGCGATCGTGTTCGCCGTCGATCCGCCGGAGAGCTCGGTGGTCGTGCCCTGCGCGGCGTAGATGCGCTCGACGTCGCCGTGCTGGACCATCGTCATGACGCCCTTGGCGAGCCCGAGGCGCGCGATGACGGCGTCGGTCTCGTGGCTGAGCACGTCGACCAGCGCGTTGCCGACGCCGACGACGTCGAGCCGTTCGGGGAGCTCGGCTCGCTCGGTCACGTCGTCACGCCGGCCGGGCGCGGCCGCAGCTCGACGGGGACGGGCGCGGCGTCGTCGACCGGACGCAGGCGCCGACCGACCGTCGTGACCCGCCCGTACAGAGTGGTCCGCTGCTCGAGACGCCGGCCGAGCGGCTCCACGATCTCGCGCAGCTCGGTGTCGTCGAGCTCCTGACCGTGGCTCGCGCCCGCCGCGCGCGAGATGTTCTCGTCCATCAACGTGCCGCCCATGTCGTTGCACCCGGCGAGGAGCGCCTGGCGCGCGCCGCGCACCCCCATCTTCACCCACGACACCTGCACGTTGTCGATCCACCCCCGGTACGCGATGCGGCCGACCGCGTGGATGAGCAACGCCTCGCGGAACGTCGGCCCGGGACGCGCCTTGTGCTGCAGGAACAGCGGCGTCGCCATGTGCACGAACGGCAACGGCACGAACTCGGTGAACCCGCCCGTCTCCTTCTGCAGCGCACGTGTGCGCACGAGGTGACGGGCGACGTGGACGGGTCGCTCGACGTGGCCGAACATGATCGTCACGTTGGATCGCAGCCCGACCTCGTGCGCGGTGCGGTGCGCGTCGAGCCACTCGTCGGTCGTCACCTTGTCGGGACAGATGACGGCTCGTACCTCGTCGTCCAGGATCTCGGCCGCGGTGCCGGGCAGGGTCGAGAGCCCGGCGTCCTTGGCGAGCACGAGGTAGTCGCGCAGCGGCATGCCGAGACGGCGCGCGCCCTCGGTCACCTCGAGCGCGGTGAAGCCGTGCACGTGGATCTGCGGCGCGACCTCCTTCACGGCGCGCGCGACGGCGAGGTAGTAGTCGCCGTCGAAGTCGGGGTGGATGCCGCCCTGCAGGCACACCTCCGTCGCGCCGCACTCGACGGCCTCGACGACGCGCCGCTGGATCTCCTCGAGGTCGAGCAGGTACGGGGTCCCGCGCAGGTTGAGGGAGAGCGGGCCCTTCGAGAAGGCGCAGAACCGGCACTTGAACGTGCAGACGTTCGTGTAATTGATGTTGCGGTTGCGGACGAACGTCACCGCGTCGCCCACGGTCTCGCGACGCAGCTCGTCGGCGACCGCGCACACCGCCCGCACGTCGCTGCCGCGCGCGCCGAGCAACGTGACGATCTCGTCGACACCGACCTCCTCGCCGCGCGTCACGCCGTCGAGGACCTCGGCGACCGGTGTCGCGGCGCGCCCGTGCGAGCCGAGCAGCGACGGCGGCGGCACGTCACCTCCCGACACCCACGCGCTGTCGCGTGCGAGACCTTCGGCGTCGGACCGCACGAGCACCGCGAACCGCACGTCGGGATGCAGCCACGTCTCCGCGTCGGCCACGTACTCGGGGTAGACGGTGAGCCGCGGCGCGAGCCGCTTGCCGGCGGCTTCGGTCGCGTCGCGCAGCACGTCGAGCGCGGGCCACGGACGTTCGGGGTTCACGTGGTCGGGCGTGACGGGCGAGATTCCGCCCCAGTCGTCGATGCCCGCCGCGACCAGGGCCGCGAGCTCGTCGGGCGCGGACAGGTTCGGCGGCGCCTGCAGGTGCGCGTGCGCGCCGAGCACGAGGCGCGCGACCGCGATCGTCCAGAGGAGCTCGTCGCGGTCGCATGCCGGTGCGCGGTGCATCGCGGTCCCCGGCTTGGGCAGGAAGTTCTGGACGATCACCTCCTGCACGTGACCGTGGCGCTCGTGTGCGTCTGCGATCGCCCGCAACGCGTCGAGCCGCTCCTCCCGTGTCTCGCCGATCCCGACCAGGATCCCGGTCGTGAACGGGATGCGCGCGGCGCCCGCGGCGTCGAGGGTCGCGAGCCGCCGTTCCGGCGTCTTGTCGGGGGCGGCGTGGTGGGGACCACCCGGCTCGCCGAGGCGCGCGGCGAGCGTCTCGATCATCATCCCCTGTGACGGGCTGACGACCCGGAGGCGTTCGAGCTCGTCGCGTGCGAGCGCGCCGGCGTTCGCGTGGGGGAGCAGACCGGTCTCGTCGAGGACCGCCTTCGCCGCGGCGACGAGGTAGTCGACCGTCGACGTGTAGCCGTGGCGCGCGAGCCAGTCGCGCGCCACCGGGTAGCGCGCCTCGGGTGCTTCACCCAGCGTGAACAGCACCTCGTGACAGCCCTGCGCCGCGCCGTCGCGCGCGATCGCGAGCACGTTGTCGAGCTCGAGGTACGGCGACTCGATGCGCGCCGGTGCCTTCGCGAACGTGCAGTAGCCGCAGCGGTCGCGACAGAGCATCGTCAGGGGGACGAACACCTTCGGTGAGAACGTCATGCGCGCGCCGTGCCCGGCGTCGCGGAGCCGCGCCGCCTCGCGCATCAGGTCCTCGAGCGGCGCGTGCAGCAGCTCCTGGACGTCCGAGTCAGCGAGCATGCAGGCGAGACTACGCGCCGCACGAGCCCTCCCGGTTGCTCGCGGGGCTCTGGCTAGAGTCGGCGCTCGCGCCACAGGCGAGCGAGCGAAGTCGAGCGAGCGGGCGGAGTGAGCGAAGCGGTGAGGCGAAGCCGAAGTAGCGGAGCGGAAGCGAAGCCATAGGTATGGACGTCACCGCGCTGGCCGAGGAGCTGGCACGCGAGCTGGGGGAGCGGGCGGCCGAGGTGGACCGCGAAGGACGCTTCCCGACCGAGAACGTCGAGCTGCTCAAGGAGCGCGGCTACCTGACGTTGCCCGTCCCCGCGGAGCTCGGCGGGATCGGCGCCGATCTCGAGACCGTGTGCAACGCGCAGCGGATCCTCGCGGGCGGCTGCGCGTCGACCGCGCTCGCGGTGAACATGCACCTGTTCGGGCTCGGCGCCGCGGCCGAGTCCCTCGCGGAGGGCGCACCCGAAGCGGAGATGGTCCTGCGCCTCGCGGGCCAGGGAGTCGTGGTCGGCGGCAGCTTCACCGACGCCGCGACGGGTCTGAACGTGCGCGCGTCCTCCACTCCGGCGGAGCGCGTCGACGGCGGCTACCGCATCAAGGGGCGCAAGGCGTTCTGCTCGCTCGCCCCCGTCCTCGACGTGTTCTACGGGACGGCCGGGCTCACCGACGGCTCCGGGCTGCTGCTGTTCGCGATCGGGCGGGAGGCACCCGGCCTGTCGTTCGTCGACACCTGGGACACGATGTCGATGCGGGGCACCGGCTCGTGGGACGTCATCTTCGACGACGTGTTCGTGCCCGAGGTGATGGGCCAGGTCGGCGCGCCGTGGTCAATGTGGGACCGGCGCAGCGAGGCGATGCTGTCGTGGTTCGCGTGCACGCTGTCGGCCGTCTACCTCGGTCTCGCCGAGGCCGCCGCGCGCTTCACGTTCGGCTACGTCGCGAACCGCAAGCTCGCGGGCATGGAGCACCCGCTCGGCCGGCAGCCGGGCATGATCTTCGGCGCCGGTGAGGTCGAGACACAGCTGCGCGCGGCGCGCTCGTTGCTGTTCGAGACGATCCGGCGCCGGCGCGGCGAGGTGCTGCCACCGGCCGACGTCGTCGCGGTCAAGTACTTCGTGACGAACGCGGCCGTCGCGGCCGTCGACCGGTGCTTCCGCATGGTGGGCGGATCCGGCGTCTACCGCCGCCTGCCCATCGAGCGGATGTTCCGCGACGTGCAGGCCGGACCGCTGCACCCGCCCCCCAACGACCTCGCGCTCGAGGGCCTCGGTCGCGACGCGCTCGGCATCGAGCCCGAGTCGCTCCCGCGCTGGGGCGACTGACCGAGGCGTTCATGCGTCGTTCGACGTCGTAGAGCAACGCTCAGCGACGCATGGACGCTGGGGTCGGCTCAGCGGCCGAGCGCGGCGTCGTCGCCGAGCCAGATGACGCGCTCCGCGCGGATCCGTGCGCCGGGCAGGTCCTCGCCCGCGCGGATCCGCGCGATCGCCTCGCGCTTCTCGTGCCCGTCGACGGTGACGACGACGAGCCGCGCGCGCTCGATCGCGGGGAACGTGAACGTCAGACGAGGGTGCGGGTGCAGGTTGTCGCCGTTCGTGACGACGAAGCGGTCGCGCACATCGACGGCCCGCGTCCCGGGGAAGAGCGACGCCGTGTGCCCGTCGGGCCCGAGGCCGAGGTGCACGAGATCGATCGCAGGTGA
Source organism: Acidimicrobiia bacterium (assembly GCA_035651955.1). NCBI lineage: Bacteria > Bacillati > Actinomycetota > Acidimicrobiia > Acidimicrobiia bacterium. The sequence goes on along the minus strand of DASRES010000040.1, from coordinate 29,807 downwards.
CGTTCGGATCAGGTCGTCGTATGCGTCCGCGGCGGCGTCGATCGTGTCGCCGGCGTGCCGGAGCGAGAACACCTCGCGCGGCTCGACGGTGTCGACGAACGCGAAGCGGGCCATGCCCTCGTTGGAGTCGGGATCGCTGACCGGCACCCAGCGCTCGTCGCCGAAGTACACGTCGACCGACCCCCACTGGACGTCGGCGACCGCGAGCAGCTCGTAGCAACGGCGGGCGAGGTCGCCGCCGGACAGCGCGATCGACCGGGGCGCCTCCTCGGCGACGAGCGCCGCGAACGACTGCGGCACGTGCTCGACGACGCGCACCTCGCCGGGCAGGCCACTCTCCTTCACGGGACGCGCCAGGTGTCGTCGCCGGCGAGGAGACCGTCGGCCTCGCGGGGACCCCACGTACCGGCCGGGTAGAACGCGATCGGCAGCGCGTCATCCCGGAACGCGTCGATCAGCGGCTGGACGACGCGCCACGCCTGCTCGACCTCGTCCTCACGGATGAACAGCGTCGGGTCCCCGAGCAGCGCGTCGAACAGCACGCGCTCGTACGCCTCGGGCGCGACCTCCGCGAACGACCGTCGGTACGAGAAGTCGAGCTTCTGCGTGCGCACCCGGAACGGCGATCCCGGCACCTTGGCCGCGAACGACAGCTCGATCCCCTCGTCGGGCTGGATGCGCAGGATGATCTCGTTCGGGTGGACCGAGTCCACCGCCGTCTTCGGCAGCGGCAGGAACGGCACGTTCTGGTACCGCAACGCGACCTCGGTGACGCGACGGGCCAGACGCTTGCCCGTACGCACGTAGAACGGCACGCCGGCCCACCGCCAGTTGTCGATCTCGAGCTGGAGCGCGAGGTACGTCTCGACCTTGCTCTCGCGCCCGACGCCTTCCTCCTCGCGGTACCCGGGGACCGCCTCGCCGTCGACGACGCCCGCGCTGTACTGCGCGCGCACGACGCGATCACGCAGGCCGACGCCGTCGAACGGCCGGATCGCGCGCAGGACCTTGACCTTCTCGTCGCGGATCGGATCGGCGTGGAACGACGCCGGCGGCTCCATCGCGGTCAGCGCGAGGACCTGGAGGACGTGGTTCTGGACGATGTCGCGGAGCGCGCCGGCCTGCTCGTAGAACGTCCCACGGTGCTCGACGCCGAGCTGCTCCGCGACCGTGATCTGCACGTGGTCGACGTAGCGGCGGTTCCACAGCGGCTCGAAGATCGCGTTCGTGAACCGCAACGCGAGGATGTTCTGGACGGTCTCCTTCGCGAGGTAGTGGTCGATCCGGTAGATCTGGTGCTCCGCGAAGACCTCGTGGAGCTGCGTGTTGAGGTCGAGCGCGGACTGCAGGTCGTGCCCGAACGGCTTTTCGACGATGATGCGCGAGAACGCGCCGGACGGCTCGTCGGCGAGGCCGACGGCGCCGAGCCCACGGGCGACCTTCACGAACAGCTGCGGCACCGTCGCGAGGTAGAAGAGCCGGTTCGCCGCGATGCCGTGACGCTCGTCGACCTGGTGCAGGACGTCCGCGAGGCGCGTGAACGTCGACGGGTCGTCGAAAGACCCTGCGACGTAGCGGTAGACGATGTCGAGGTTCTCGAACGCCTGCTGCTCCGACGGGTCCTTTCCCGCGGCGACGACCGCCTTGCGCACCTCGTCGCGGTAGTCGTCGTCGTCCATCTCGGTGCGCGCGTTGCCGATGACCGCGAAGCGCCGCGGGAGCTGGTGCCGTGACGCGAGCGAGGCGAGCGCGGGATACAGCTTGCGGTGCGCGAGATCGCCCGTCGCACCGAACACGACGAGCGCCGCGGAGTACGCGACGCTCCCACCGTCGGCGACCGTCATCGCACGCGATGATACGGGTCGCCCGAACGAGCAGCGTTCATAGTTGGGCTCCGCCGTGGATCGCACGACCGTCGACGTCTACGAGCAACGTGCCGCGGAGTGGCACGCCCGCCGGCCGCCGCGCCTCGCCGACCGGGCCCGCGCGTTCGCGCGGCGAGTGGCGCGCGGCGAGCTGCGTGCCGACCTCGGATGCGGACCGGGCTCGTACACCGCGCTCGTCGGCGAACCGGCTGTCGCGCTCGACGCGGCGCGCGCGATGCTCGACCTCGTCCCCGAGCAGGCGCCGCGCGCGTTGCGCGTCCAGGCGGATCTCGAGGCGCTCCCGTTCCGGCGCGGCACGCTGCACGGTGGTTGGGCACGTGCGAGCTACCTGCACGTGCCCCGGCAACGCTTGCCCGTCGCGCTCGCGCACCTGCACCACGCGATGGTCGTCGGCGCTCCGCTCGAGATGACGATGCACCGCGGCGACGACGAGTTCGCGACGCTCGAGCGCGACGACTTCCCGGGCCGGTCGTTCGCGGGGTGGGATCCCGACGCGCTCCGGGACGTCGTCGTCGGGGCGGGGTTCGCGGTGGACGACCTGTCGGCCGACCCGGAGTGGATCACCGTCCGCGCCCGGCGGGCGCGCACGCTTCCCGACATCGTCGGCCCCGGGATGCGCGTCCTCGTCTGCGGCTTGAACCCCAGCCTCTACGCGGCCGACGCGGGGATCGGCTTCGCGCGTCCGGGCAACCGGTTCTGGCCCGCGGCGACCGCAGCCGGGCTCGTGACGCGTCCGCGAGAGCCGTTCGCGATGCTCACGGTCGACCACGTCGGCATGACGGACCTCGTGAAGCGCGCGACCGTCGGCGCGGCGGAGCTGCGCGCCGACGAGTACCGCGACGGGCTCGCCCGCGTGACCCGTCTCGTGCGGCGGCAGCGTCCGCGGGTCGTGTGCCTCGTCGGCCTCGCGGGTTGGCGCGCCGCGGTCGACCGCACCGCGGTCGCGGGCGTGCAGGCGGCGACGCTCGACGGCACGCCGGTCTACGTCATGCCCAACACGAGCGGCCTCAACGCGCACGCGCAGATCCCTGACCTCGCGCAGCACCTCCGCAACGCCGCGGCCCTCGCCGACCCCTGACACCCCGTTGGTACACAAGTCGCGGTCATAGGCGCGACTTGTGTACCAACGCGCCGACGGTGGTGACGCGCTACGCGCTGCGCAGCTCCTTGCGGCGCTTGTCGAGGGTGGCGAGGCAGTCCAGGTAGGAGCGTTCGAACGCGTCGACGCCCTCGCGCTCGATCGTCGCGGTGAGGTCGTCGTAGTCGACGCCCGCGTCGGCGAGGTCGCGCATCACCTGCTCCGCGCCTTCGACGTCCTGCTCGACCGTGTCGGGCTTCGGGTTGCCGTGGTCGCGCAGCGCGTCGATCGACGCCTGCGCGAGCGTGTTCACGGTGTCGCGGCCGACGAGCTCGTCGACGTACAGCGTGTCGGAGTACGCCGGGTTCTTCGTCGACGTCGACGCCCACAGCGGACGCTGGAGCCGTGCGCCCTTCGCGGCGAGCGCGTCCCAGCGCTCGCCCGAGAACCGCTCGCGGAACAGCTTGTACGCGAGCTTCGCGTTCGCGACCGCGACCTTGCCGCGCAGCGGGCTGCCCTCGGGCAACCTGCGGTCCGCCTCGGTGTCGACGCGGCTGACGAAGAACGACGCGACCGACGCGATCCGCGCGAGCTCGCCGCCCGACTCGGCCAGCTTCTCGAGGCCACGGAAGTACGCGTCGATCACCTCCGAGTAGCGGTCGAGCGAGAAGATCAGCGTGATGTTCACGCTGTGACCGGCCGCGATCACCGCCTCGATCGCCGGGATCCCTTCCTTCGTGGCCGGGATCTTCACCATCACGTTCGGGCGGTGCAGCCGCGAGTGCAGCCACAGGGCCTGGTCGACGGTCGGCTGCACCTCGTGGGCCCGGTCGGGCGCAACCTCGACCGAGACGAACCCGTCGCCGCCGTTCGCGTCGTCGTAGACGGGCCGCAGCGTGTCGGCGGCGTTCGCGATGTCGTCGGTGACGAGGTCCCAGTAGATCGCGTCGATCGCGGCGCCCTGGCGGTCGAGGTCGGCGAGCTGCTCGTCGTAGCCCTCGCCACCCGCCATCGCCTTCTCGAAGATCGTCGGGTTGGACGTCATCCCGCGGATGCCGTCCTCCTCGATCATCCGGGCGAGCCCGCCCGACGTGACGAGCTGGCGGGTCAGGTTGTCGTACCAGGGGCTCTGTCCGTAGTCGTTGAGACGCGCGATCGCGTTGGGCGTCGTGCGCTTCTTCGCAGCGCTCATCGTGCACCTTCCTGCGCGGCGAGCAGCTCGAGGGCGCGCGCCGCGACGTTCTCGGGGGTGAAGCCGAGCTCGGTGAGGACGACCTTGCCGGGCGCGGACGCACCGAACCGGTCGATGCTCACCGACGCGTCGGCATACCGCTCCCAGCCCAGTGACGTACCCGCCTCGACCGCGAGCCGCGGGACGTGGCGGGGGAGCACCGCGCGCTGCGCGTCCTCGGGCAGCGCGGCGAACAGCTCCCAACAGGGCATGGACACGACTCGCACGGACAGCCCGCGCGCGACGAGCAGCTCGCGCGCGCCGACGCACACCGAGACCTCGGACCCGGTCCCGATGAGGACGAGGTCGAGACGACCCGGGTCCTCGTCGACGAGCGTGTACGCGCCACGCGCGACGCCGACGGGCGCGCGCTCGGCCGTCCCCTCGAGCACGGGGACGGCCTGGCGGGTCAGGATCATCGCGGTCGGCCCGTCGCCGTCGATGTGGATCCGCCATGCCTGCGCGACCTCGTTGGCGTCGGCGGGACGGATGACGCGCAGCTTCGGGATCGTGCGCAGCGACATCACGTGCTCGACGGGCTGGTGCGTCGGCCCGTCCTCGCCGAGACCGACGGAGTCGTGCGTGAACACGAACGCGACCTTCGCGTCGGACAGCGCGGCGAGACGGACCGCCGGTCGCTCGTAGTCACTGAACACGAGGAACGTGCCCCCCGCGGGGAGCGTGCCGCCCGTGAGCGCCATGCCGTTCATGACGCTGCCCATCCCGTGCTCGCGCACGCCGAAGTGGAGCTGGCGCCCCGCGTACTGCCCGGGCTCGATCGCTTCGACGTTCTTCAGCTCGGTCCCGGTGTTCTCGGTCAGGTCCGCACCACCCGCGATCAGGCCGGGCACGACGTCGAGCACCGAGTTGAGGACGGTGCCGGACGCGGCGCGCGTCGCGATCGAGTCGCCGGGCGTGAACGCGGGCAGCTTCGTCTCCCACCCGCTGCGGGCGCGGCGGTGGAGGCACAGCTCGAAGTCGTCGGCGCGTTCCGGCTCGCGCTGGCGCAGCACGCCGACACGGCGCTCCCACGCCTCGCGGTGCGGACGTCCGCGCACGCCCGCCTCCCGGTAGAGCGCGAGGACGTCGTCGGGCACCCAGAACCGCTCGTCGGCGGGCATGCCGAGGATCTCCTTGACCGTCCGCACCTCGTCCTCGCCGAGCGGGCTCCCGTGCGCGTGCGCGGTGTCCTGCCACTTCGGCGACGGGTACCCGATGTGGCTGCGCAGCACCAGCAGCGTCGGCCGTTCGGTCTCGGCGACGCCTTCCCGGAGACCGCGCTCGAGCGCGTCGAGATCGTTCGCGGCCTCGCCGAGCTGGATCACGCGCCAGCCGTACGCCTCGAAGCGCTTCGGGACGTCGTCGGTGTACGCGAGCTCGGTCGGACCGTCGATCGAGATGTGGTTGTCGTCGTAGACGTAGACGAGACGGCTCAGCGCGAGGTGGCCGGCGAGCGACGCGGCCTCGTGGCTGACGCCTTCCTCGAGGTCGCCGTCGCCGCAGAACGCGAACACGTGGTGGTCGCACACGTCGCTGCCGAAGCGCGCGCGCAGGTGCGCCTCCGCGATCGCGATGCCGACGCCGTTCGCGAAGCCCTGACCGAGCGGACCGGTCGTCACCTCGATGCCGGGCAGCTCGTGGTGCTCGGGGTGACCGGGCGTGCGCGAGCCCCACTGGCGGAACCGCTTCAGGTCGTCGAGCTCCAGCCCGTACCCGGTGAGATAGAGCATGGCGTAGAGCAGCATCGACGCGTGCCCGTTCGACAGGACGAAGCGGTCGCGGTCGGGCCAGTCGGGTGCCGAGGCGTCGTAGCGCATCACGCGGGTCCAGAGCACGTGCGCGAGCGGCGCGAGCGCCATCGGCGTACCCGGGTGGCCCGAGTTGGCCTGCTGGACGGCGTCCATGGCGAGCCCGCGGATGACGTTGATCGCCCGGCTCTCGAGGTCCGTTGCGAGATCTGTTGACGCCACGATCGCGGCCCCTTGCTCGTCGTCCGGCTGTTCTCCGTCCCGCCCGGCGAGCCTAGAAGGGGTACGACGCCGAGCCGGGGACGGATCGAGCGCCGCCCCGCCCGCCTACTCGGGGAAGAGCGCCAGACTCGCGGTGAACCCGTGCAGGAAGTTCTGCCCGCCGACCGGCCCGATCTCACCCGCGCAGAAGGCGCCCGCGAGCGGGATCGGCCCGAGCAACCGCTCCACCAGGCCAGCGTCGTGATCGGGAACGCCGAACAGGTTGCGGCCGCGACCGTTGCACGTGAACAGGAGACACGCGCGCGCGTCGACGCCCGCGAGCAGCGCGCGCAGGTCCTCGTCGGCGGCCGACGCGTCACGCACGTGGAACTGGAGCGTCTGGCCGACCGAGACCTCGTCACCGACGGCGATCGCGCCGGTCGTCTCCTGCGCGCCGAGGAGGTTGCGCACGAGGAAGTCGCCACGCCCGAAGTCCGTCTTGTGCTCGTCGACCACGAGGCCGACGTGGAGCCCGCGCTGCATGAGCGTGCGCTCCTCCTCCGTCGCGCCCGACGCAAGCTCGCGGAGACGCTCGAGCGCGGGCCGGCCGCCGAGCTCGTAGACGAGGCTGCCCTCCGCGCGTGTCACGGTGAACGGGCTGCCGACTGGCCGGCACCCCTGCGACACGACGGTGTGCACGTCGACGTCGGCGTCGACGAGAACACCGACCGCGCCGTCGCTGCGCACGCGCCCGTCGAGCACGAGACGGTTGCCGCCCGGACCGCGCGCGGCGGACGCGAGCCCGCCCAGCACGCGCAGCCGGAGGCCGTCGTCGTTGAAGCGGCGCAGCAGGCCGTCCACCGGGAAGCTGAACGGATCGGCGAGCAGCAACAGGGTGCGACCGTCGACGGACTCGTCGGGCCACCCGACCACCGCCGGACCGTCGGGCGTCTGCACGAGCTCGAGCTCGACCGACGTGAGCGCGACGTCGTCGAAGCGCGCGGCCCACGCGGCGATCGCGGGCCCGTCCTCGACCTCGTGCGCGCCGCCGATCACCGAGACCGCGGTGCAGCCGATCAGGACCTCGGGTTCGAGCACGCTCCGCAGCACACCGGTCAGGTCCTCGAACGTCCCGACGTGGTGCGGCGACGCGAAGCACACCACGAGATCGGGTCGCTCGCCGCCGAACCGCTCGAGCAGCTCGCCCGCGACCTCGCCGACGGCGGACACGGCAAGCGGGTGCTGCGACAGTGCCGCCTCGTACTGGGCCGCCTCGTACTGCGCCATCGCGACGAGGCTAGAAGAGGCGGCGCGCGCGCCGGGCGGCGGCCGTCAGCCCGTCGCGGACGGCATCGCCGGCCCGCAGTGCTGCACACCGTCGAGCCACACGCCGCGCGGGGCGAGCGTCGTCGCGTCGAGCGCCACGAGATCGGCGCGTCCACCGGCGCCGCGCGCGCCGAACGTCTCCAGGCCGAGCACCCGTCCCGGGATCGACGACGCTGCTTCGATCGCGCGTGCCAACGGGACACCGACCCGGACGACGTTGCGCACGGCGGTGTCGAGCAGGACGACCGCGCCCGCAAGCGTCCCGTCCTTCAGGTGCGCCGCTCCGCCGCTCACGTCGAGGCCCGCCGTCGAGACCGCGTCGCTCACGAGCACGACGTCGCGCTTGCACGTGAACGCCAAGCGGACCATGACGGGATGGACGTGGACGAGGTCGGCGATGACGGTCGGTGTCAGCCGGTCGTCGTCGAGCGCGGCACCGGCGACGCCCGGCGCGCGGTGGTGCATCGGCCCCATGCCGTTGAAGAGGTGAGTGACGAGCCGTGCGCCCGCGTCCGCGGCGGCGACGACCTCCTCGTAGTCCGCCGTGGAGTGACCGACGGCGACAACGACGCCGCGCTCCGCGAGCAACCGAGTCGACCGGTACCCCGGATCCGCTTCTGGGGCGAGCGTGACGATCCGCACGACGCCCGGCCGTCGGTCGAGCTGCGCGGCGAGCCATTCGGCGCTCGCGTCGCGCAGGAGCTCCCGAGGATGGGCCCCGGGCGCGCCCCCGAGGAACGGGCCCTCGAGGTGCGCGCCGACGATCTCGGGGAGCTGGTTCGTCGCGGCATCCGCGCGCGCCGCGGCGACGCGCTCGAGCACAGGACCGTACGCGTCGAGCGGCGCGCTCACGATCGTCGGGCAGTACGACGTCACCCCGTGGTCGAGCAGCCGACGCCCGGTCCGCTGCCACTCGTCGGCGTCCGCGCTCGCGAAGTCGACGTCGTCGACGCCGTTGACCTGGAGATCGACGAACGCCGGCGCGAGGACGACGTCGCCGAGATCGAGCGCGTCCGGCGCACGTCCCGCGCCGGTCTCCACGACGCGGCCGGCCTCGATCGCCACCCAGCCGGGCTCGTGGACGGTCGCCGGGCCGCCGTCCGCGCCCGGGACGGCGACGCCCGCCGCGGTGAGGACGTCCGCCACGTCAGCGGGGCGCGCGGCCGAGCGCGAGACGCAGCCGCACGAGGCCGAGGAGCGTTCGCGGGACGCGCCGCATGATCGGCGTCCGTGACGGCCGCCGCTCGACGACCGTGACCGGCACTTCTTCGATCCCGAGCCCGGCCCGCTCCGCGCGGATGACGAGCTCGGTGTCGAAGAGGTCCGGACCCGCGCGGCAGATGACGGCCAGGTCGCGGACCGGTCCGCGGCGCAGGACCTTCATGCCGTGCGTGTCCGACACGTGCACGCCGAAGACCGCGCGCAGGATCGCGTCGAACACCGCCGTCGCGACGCGGCGCAGGCGTGGCCGTTCGTCGCGCGCACCGGCCGCGCGCTTGGACGCGACGACGATGGCGACCTCGCCGGCCGCCGGTCCGCCGTGCCCGTCGAGCAGCGTGAGCGCCTGCTTGAGGAAGTGCAGGTCGTAGTAGTCGACGTCGAAGGTCGCGACGACGTCGCCGCGCGCGTCGAGGATCCCCGCCCGCAGCGCGTCGCCGTAGTCGGGGTCCCGGAGGTGCAGTGCCCGCACCTCCGCGGTCGACGCAGCCAGCGCGTCCGCGATCGCGGGCGTGCCGTCGGTCGAGCCGTTCTCGACGATGCACACCTCGAAGTCCTCGCCCCAGCCCCGCAGCCCGTCCACCACGTCGCGCACGCTCGCCTCGAGCAGCTCGCGCTCGTTGTACGCGGGCATGACGACCGACAGCATCGTCACGCGGGACGCACGGGGGGAACGGGGAGGGCCCGCGACACTTCGGTAGGCTACCGGCGCCTCGACGACGGAGTGGGCGCGACGGGCGCGGCTCTCGCGCTGCGAGGCGCTGACGGGGGAGCTGCACATGGCGTCGACGCCGGACCCGCTGGCACTGCACGCGCAGAGCAGACCCGACGCGCCCGCGGTGATCGTCGACGCCTTCGGCGGCGCGCACGCGTCGGTCACCACCTTCGGCGAGCTGGACCCGCTCGTGAACCGGGTCGCGCACGCCATGCGCGCGCTCGGCGCCGAGCCCGGCGACCGGATCGTCTGGTGCGGGCCCAACTCGCTCGAGGTCCTGACGACGATCCACGCGGCGCGCAAGGCCGGCCTCGTCGCCGTCCCGCTGTCGTACCGCTTCAACGGCGACGAGATGGCGTACGTGATCGACAACTCGGACGCGACGCTCGTCGTCGTCGACGCCGAGCAGGCGCCGACGGTCGCATCCGTGCGCGACAGGTGCCCGAAGGTGCGCGGCGTGGTCACGTTCCACGCGCGCGAGGAAGACCGCGCGGGCAGGGCCGTCCCGGACGGGTTCCGGGACTGGGACGAGGTGGTCGCCGCCGCGCCCGACGACGAGCCCGAGGTCCCCGACGCGTCGGAGGTCGGCGCGCAGATGCTGTACACGTCGGGGACGACCGGGAAGCCGAAGGGCGCGCTCCGCACGTCGAGCGACCGCGGCATCGTGTTCGCGCTGCTCACCGAGCTCGGCCTTCCGCAGCCCGACGACGTGCATCTCACGACGGGGCCGCTGTACCACTCGGGTCCCCTCGCGTTCGCGTCGCTGTCGCACACGCTCGGCGCGCCGATCGTCGTGCTGCGCCGCTTCGACCCGCACGCGTGGCTCCGCCTCGTGCAGGAGCACCGCGTCACGAACACGTTCTCCGCGCCGACGCAGCTCAAGCGGATCGTCGCGCTGCCCGACGACGAGCTCGCCGCCGCCGACCTGTCGTCGATGCGGTGCCTCATCGCGAACGCCGCGCCGGTTCCGTACGCGCTCAAGCAGGAGGTCGTCGCCAAGCTCGGCGACGGGTTCCTCTACGAGGTGTACGGCTCGACGGAGCTCGGGATCGTGACCGTCCTCCGACCGGAGGACCAGCTCCGCAAGCCCGGGTCGTGCGGGAAGGTGTACGGCGGCATCGGCGTGCGGATCGTCGCGGACGACGGCAGCGACGCGCCCGTCGGCGAACCCGGTGAGCTGTTCATCTCGACCGGACTCGCGATGGACGGGTACCACCGCACCGAGGAGCAGCTCACTTCGCTGGACCCCGTGTGGAAGTCGGTCGGTGACGTCGCCTACGCGGACGACGAGGGGTATCTCCACATCTGCGACCGCAAGAGGGACATGATCATCTCCGGCGGCGTGAACATCTATCCGGCGGAGATCGAAGCGGTGATCCACGCGCATCCCGACGTCCTCGACGCCGCGGTGTTCGGCATCCCCGACGACGAGTGGGGTGAGAGCGTCTACGCGATCGTGCAGCCGAAGGCCGGCGTGACGCTCGACGTCGACGCGCTGCGTGCGTTCGTCGACGAGCGCGTCGCCGGTTACAAGCGGCCCCGCGCGTACGAGGTCCGCGACGAGCTGCCGCGCACCGACGCCGGCAAGCTCCTGAAGCGAGTCCTGCGCGACGAGTTCTGGCGCGACCGCGCGTCGCGGGTGTGACCGGCGGCGTGACGACCCTCTCCGAAGCGGACTCCAAGGCATTGCTCGCCGCGTACGGCGTGCCGGTGCTCGACGAGCGCACCGTCGCCGACGCCGACGCTGCCGTCGACGCCGCCGCGGCCGTCGGCTTCCCGGTCGTCGTGAAGCTGTGCGGTGATCGCATCGCGCACAAGACCGAGCGCGGGCTCGTCCGCCTCGGGCTGCGAGACGGCGCCGCGGTGCACGACGCCGCGACCGCGCTCCTCGCGGCGGCAACGCCCGAGGACGGCGCCGTCGGCCTCCTCGTCGCGCCGATGGTCCGCGCGACCCGCGAACTCATCGCGGGCGTGCACGTGGACCCGCAGTTCGGACCGACGGTGATGGTCGGTGTGGGTGGCGTGCTCGCGGAGGCGATCGCCGACGTCGCGTTCCGCCTCGTGCCGCTCGAGGCCGTCGACGCCGACGAGATGGTCGACGACCTCACGACGGGCAAGCTCCTCGACGCGTTCCGCGGCGAGCCGCCCGTCGACCGCGCTGCGCTCCGCGACGTGCTGCTGGGCCTGTCGCGCGCCGCGCAGGACGAGCCCGGCCTGCGCGCCGTGGACGTGAACCCGCTCGCGATCGTCGACGGACGGCCCGTCGCGCTCGACGCGCTCGTCGAGGTCGAGCGGTGAGACCCGCGTTCGACGCGCTGTTCGACCCGCGTGGTGTGCTCGTCGCGGGCGCGTCGACGCACCCTGGCAAGTTCGGGTTCGTCGCGCTCCACAACATCCTCGCCTCCGGGTATGCGGGGCGGGTGTTCGCGACGAACCTCGAGGGCGGCGAGATCCTCGGTGTGCCGGTCGCGACGTCGGTCGACGACCTCCCGGACGGCGCGATCGACCTGGCCTTCGTCTGCACGCCGCCCGCCGCGAACGTCGAGCTGCTCGAGGCGTGCGCGCGGAAGGGTGTGCGCGCCGCGTTCGTCACGACCGCGGGGTACGGCGAGGCGGGACCGGACGGCAAGGACCGCGAGAAGGAGCTCGTCGCGACGGCCGAGCGGCTCGGCATCCTGCTCGCGGGCCCGAACGGCCAGGGCGTGGTGTCGACGCCGTCGTCGCTGTGCGCGCAGATCGTCGCTCCGTTCCCGCCGCGCGGCGCGATCGGTCTCGCGAGCCAGTCGGGCAACTTCGTCTCGTCGTTCCAGAACTACGCGGTGCAGACGGGCATCGGGATCAGCCGCGCCGTCTCGGCCGGGAACGCCGCCGCGGTCGGCGTCGTCGACTACCTCGCGTATTACGCGGACGACCCTGAGACCGCGGTCGGTCTCGCGTACGTGGAGGGCATCGGCGGCGACGATCTGGCGCCCGGCGCGGCGCTGTTCCGCCGCCTGCGTGAGATCACCGAGCGCATGCCGCTCGTCGTGCTCAAGGGTGGCGCAACGGCCGGCGGTCAGCGCGCGGCCGCGTCCCACACCGGCTCGCTCGCGGCCGACGACCGCGTCTTCGACGGCGCGTGCCGGCAGGCCGGCGTGACGCGCGCGGCGACGGTGGAGGAGGCGTTCGAGGCGGCGGCGACGTTCGCGACGCAACCGCTGCCACGCGGGCCGCGGGTCGCGGTCGTCACGACGGCCGGCGGCTGGGGCGTCGTCACCGCCGACGCGATCACGCGCTCCGAGCTCGAGCTCGTGCGCCTGCCCGACGACCTGCGCGCCGCGATCGACGCGAAGCTGCCTCCCCGTTGGAGCCGCAACAACCCGATCGACCTCGCCGGCGGTGAGACCCGTGACACCATCCCCGAGGTGCTCGAGCTCGTCGCGTCCCATCCCGACGTCGACGCCGTCGTGTACCTCGGCCTCGGGATCCAGTCGAACCAGGCCCGGATGATGCGCGAGGGACCGTTCCATCCCGACCACGGGCTCGAACGGATCGTCGCGTACCACGAGCGGCAGGACGCGCGGTTCGCCCGCGCGGCGGCGGACGTCTCGCAGGCGACGGGCAAGCCGGTGCTCACGGCGACGGAGCTCGCGGTCGCGTCGCCCGACAACCCGGGCCCGCGTACCGTCCGCGAGACGAACCGGCTCTGCTACGCGGCATCGAACCGTGCGGTGACCGCGCTCGAGCACCTCTGGCGTCACGCGCGTTGGCGTCTGCGTCGCGATCTCACGTGACCCGCCGCGCGCTCGCGCTCGTCCTCCTCCTTCTGCTCGCGGCCGCCGGCTGCGTCGTCGCCGGGCTCCGCGACACGCGGCGCGTCGCGCACGCGTCCACGCCGAGCGCGACGCCCGCGACCACGCCGATGCTCTCCGCGCGCCGCACGCCCGCGCTCGTCGTCGACCAGGTCGCGACGACGCGGCTCCAGCAGCAGCTCGCGACGACGACCGCGGGCGTCAGCGCCTGCTACGACGTCGTGAGCGACGCCGGAGCACCGCTGGCGTCCGCCGGTGCCGAGCAACCGCTCGCACCGGCCTCCACGCAGAAGCTGCTCACCGCGACCGCGGCGTTGACCGTGTTCGGCCCGCAGTACCGCTACACGACGAACGTGGTCGCCGCGGCGAAGCCGGACGACGGTGTCGTCGAGCGCGTGTGGCTCGTCGGGAGCGGCGATCCCGTCCTCTCGACGCCCGCGTACCAGACCTACCTCGCCGGCCAGGCGTTGACGCGCGGCGACGTCACGACGCCGCTCGCGCAGCTCGCGGACGGGCTCGTCGCCGCGGGGGTGCGTGCGATCCCGGGCGGCATCCTCGGCGACGACCACCTCTTCGACACCGACCGATCAGTACCCAGCTGGCCCGCGCGCTACCTCGCGGACGGGAACGTCGGGCCACTCGGGGCGTTGACGGTCGACGACGGGCTCGCGGCGCCGAGGTTCGCGCAGACGACGGATCCGGCCGTGAACGCGGCCGCGCAGCTCAGCGCGCTGCTCGTCGCGCGAGGTGTCGCGGTCGGGCCCGCGGGCCGCGGGAACGCGCCCGCGAGCGCGACGACGCTCGCGTCCGTGACGTCGCCGACGTTGCACGACATCGTCACGTCGATGCTGAGCTCCAGTGACAACAACACCGCGGAGCTGCTCACGCGCCTGCTCGGCACCAGGGTCGCGACGCCGGGCACCACGCAGGCGGGGACGACCGTCATCGCGGCACAGCTCACGAAGCTGGGCGTCGACACGACCGGCCTCCACCTCGTGGACGGCTCGGGCCTGAGCCGCGACGACCGCACCACGTGCACGACGCTGTTGCAGGTGTTGCGCCTCGCGTCGACGCGCCCCGACCTGCGCGCGCTCACCGACGGTCTCCCGGTCGCCGCGCAGCGCGGGACGCTCGCAACGGTGTTCCAACGCACGCCGCTGGCCGGGAAGCTGCACGCGAAGACCGGGTCGCTCGACGGCGTGACCGGGCTGGTCGGCGACCTCGACGTGCACGACCCGCTCGAGTTCGCGTTCCTCGCCAACGGCTCGTTCCCGGAGTCGAGCGGCATCACGCTGCGCGAGCGCGTCGCGGGCGTTCTCGCCACGTATCCGGACGCGCCGTCACCGAGCGCGCTCGTCCCCGGTCCGTGACGGACGCACCTCGTCCGAAGGCTCGAATACGGCGTCGGCGAGCCGGGCAGAAGCTTGCGTGCCCCAGCAGGCCGAGACGAGACTCCCGCCGATGCCCGACACCCGACCGTTGCCCGAGGTCGCGACCGAGCTGTACGAGCTCGTCGTCGCGTACTTCAAGCAGGAGACCGTCACCCCGCTCAAGCAGCTCGGGCGCTACGTCGCGTTCGGCACCGCGGGCGCGCTCCTGCTCGGCGTGGGCGTCGTGTTCCTGTCGATGAGCGGCCTGCGGGCGTTGCAGACCGAGACCGGCGACACGTTCACGGGGAACTGGTCGTGGCTGCCGTACCTGATCGTGACGTCCACGTTGCTCGTCGGCGCGGGGCTCACCTGGCTCGCCCGGGGTCGCAGGAGGGCGCGGACGTGATGACGTCGTCGTACTCCCCGCCGAAGCACGTCACGCGCGACGACATCGAGGCGAAGCTCGAGGAGCTGCGCGGCGGCGTCGACGAAGGTGTCGACCAGGCCCGCAACATCGGGACGATCGTCGCCGTGGTCGCGGTCGGCGCGCTGGTCGTCGGCGCGTTCCTGCTCGGCCGGCGCCGGGGGAAGAAGCGCCAGACGATCGTCGAGATCCGGCGCGTCTGACGCGCCGCCGTGCCATGGCCAACCTCCTCCGAACGCTCGCCCGTCTCGGGCTCCGCCGCGGGCTGCTCGGCGGCTCCCGCCGCTGGCTGATCGTCGGCGTCGTCGCGGCGAGCCTGCGGCTCGCGGGCCGCCTCGCCGCGCGCACCCCCGAGGTCGTGTTCACCGGTGAGCTGTCGCCCGGCGACCGCATCCAGATCCGCGCGATCCCGCCCGAGGAGCGTTGAGCGAGCGTTGACGCTGCATCGCGGCCGGTACCCTGTGGCCGCGATGAAGGTGCTCCTGCGCAACCCGCGCCGCGAGGTCGACGTCGAGGGACCGACGACCGTCGCCGCGCTCCTGGGCCGGCTCGAGCTGAATCCCGAGTCGGTCCTCGTGATCTGCGGGGACACGCTCGTCACGCGCGACGCGCGTCTCGCCGACGACGACGTCGTCGAGATCCGGCCCGTCATCTCCGGAGGCGCCGGGTCGTGAAGTGCCGCCGGTGCCGTGCCCCGGCGGTCGTCGACGTCCGCCGCCACAACGCGGCGTTCTGCCGCGACTGCTTCCTCCACCACACGCGCGAGCAGGTGAAGCGCGCGATCGCGGAGCACGACATGATCCGACCGGGCGAGCGCGTCCTCGTCGCGGTGTCGGGCGGGAAGGACTCGCTCGCGGCGTGGGACCTGCTGCGCGAGCTCGGCTACGACGCCGACGGCCTGTACCTCGGGCTCGGCATCGGCGACTACTCCGACGAGTCGGGTCGATACGCGCGCGCCTTCGCCGCGTCGCGGGCGCTCGAGCTGCACGAGATCGACCTCGCGGGCGACTACGGCTACGACGTGCCGGGCGCGGCGTACGCGACACGACGCGCACCGTGCGGCGCGTGCGGCCTGTCCAAGCGGCACCTGTTCAACCAGGTCGCGCTCGACCTCGGGTACGACGTCGTCGCGACCGGTCACAACCTCGACGACGAGGCCGCCGTCCTCCTCGGGAACGTGTTGCGATGGGAAGAGGGCTATCTCGGTCGGCAGTACCCGGTCCTCGCCGCGTCGGACGGCTTCGTCCGCAAGGTCAAGCCGCTCGTCCGCCTCGGTGAACGCGAGACGGCCGCGTACTGCGTGCTGACCGGGATCGACTACATCGTCGAGGAGTGCCCCATGGCGGCGGGCAACCGCCACCTCGGGTACAAGGAGCTCCTCAACGCGCTCGAGGACCGCTCACCCGGCTCGAAGGCCGCGTTCCTGTTCGGCTTCTTCGAGCGCGCGCACCCCCGGTTCGAGGACAGCGCCCGAGAGGAGCGCGCCGAGCTCCGCGCGTGCCGGTCGTGCGGCGCGCCGACGACCGGCGAGGTGTGCGCGTTCTGCAGCCTGCGCGAGCGGGCGACGGTCGGGGACGAGCAGATGCTCGCGGCCGTGATCCGGCGGAAGCGCTGACGCCGTGGCACGCCCGTTCGCGGCCGGCGACCGCGTGCTGCTCGTCGACTCGAAGCGCCGCCGTCATCTCGTCACGTTGAGCGAGGGGGGCGCGTTCCACAGTCACAACGGCGTCGTCCAGCACGCGGACCTCATCGGTCGCGACGAGGGCGTGACCGTCCGCACGTCGATGGGCGCGCGGCTCGTCGCCGTGCGGCCGACGCTCGCCGAGTACGTGCTGAAGATGCCCCGCGGCGCGCAGGTCATCTATCCGAAGGATCTCGGGCCCATCCTGATGCTCGCAGACGTCTTCCCGGGTGCGCGCGTCCTCGAGTCGGGCGTCGGATCGGGCGCGCTCACCACGACGCTGCTGCGCGCGGTCGGCGCCGAAGGTCACGTGCTCGGCTACGAGGTGCGCCCGGAGTTCGCCGACCGCGCGGTGCGCAACGTCGAGGGATTCCTCGGCGCGGGCCAACCGCTCACCGTCGAGGTGCGCGACACCTACGAGGGGATCGACGCGAGCGATCTCGACCGCATCCTGCTCGACCTGCCCGAGCCCTGGCGCGTCGTGAAGCACGCGCAGGCCGCGCTGCGTCCGGGAGGGATCCTGCTCGCGTACCTGCCGACGATCGGTCAGGTCATGCGCCTGCGCGAGGAGCTCGCGACGTCCGCGTTCGGCATGGTCGAGACGGTCGAGGTGCTGCAGCGGCCGTGGCACGTCGACGGCCAGTCGGTGCGTCCGGACCACCGCATGGTCGGGCACACGGGCTTCCTGACCCACGGCCGTCTCCTCGAGCCGTAGTGGCGTGACGGCAGGGCGCGCACGATGAACGTCCTCGATCTCGCGATCTTCGTCGGGATCATCGCCGCGGCCGTCGGCGGGTACCAGCTCGGCTTCCTCGCCCGTGTCCTGTCCTGGGCCGGGTTCGCGGCGGGGATCGCGATCGCGGCGCGGCTCGCGACCGACCTCGTGCACACCATGAACGGCGGCGACCCGCGCACGCGACTGTTCGCCGCGCTCGCGTTCCTGTTCGGCCTCGCGATCCTCGGGTGGGCACTCGGCCTCGCGATCGGCTCGATGCTGCACGCCTCGCTGACGTTCGGCCCCGGCATGCGGACCATCGACCGCGTCGCGGGTGCCGTCGTCGGCTGCCTCGGCGTCCTCGTCGCGGTGTGGCTCCTCATCCCCGCGCTCGCGCTCACGCCCGGCTGGTCCGCGCGAGAGGCGCGTGACTCCGTGATCGTCCGCGCGATCGACGACCTCGCGCCCTCACCACCGAAATCGGTGGAGCAACTGGCGCGGCGCGTCAGCGGCGACGCGTTCCCCGACGCGTTGGGCCGTCTGACGAGCCCGCCCGACGCAGGCTCCGTCCCGACGCAGTCGCTGCCGACCGCGATCTCGACACGTGTCGACGACTCCGTCGTGAAGGTCGAGGGCCGGGCGTGTCGTGAGATCACCGACGGCAGCGGGTTCGTCGTCGGTCCCGACCTCCTCGTGACGAACGCGCACGTGGTCGCGGGGGAGCGCGCCACGCGCGTCCAGACCACCGACGGCCGCGACCTTCCGGTGACGGTCGTCGCGTTCGACCCCGCGCGCGACCTCGCCGTCCTGCACAGCCAGGTGCCGCTCGGGCTGCCCGCGCTCCCGTTGACGTCACACGTGCAGGACGGCGACGTCGACGCGGTGTTCGGCCATCCGCAGGGCGGGACGTTGCGCGAGTCGCCCGCACGCGTCGCGCAGCAGATCGACGCGACGGGAACCGACATCTACGGCAACCAGAACACGCGCCGTCAGGTCATCGTGCTCGCGGCGGACGTCCGCCCCGGCGACTCGGGTGGTCCGCTCATCGACCAGCGCGGGCGCGTCGCGGGGATCGCGTTCGCGACCGACCGGGGCGGCGCGCCGATCGGCTACGCGCTGAGCACGAACGAGCTGCGTCCGGTGCTCGACACCGCCGGCTCGTTCGCGGTCGGCACCGGTCCGTGTGTGAGCGGGTGACGGGGCGGCGGACGGATGGAGTTCCAGGACGTCGTCCGGCGGCGGCGCATGGTGCGCAGCTTCGAGTCCGAACCGGTCCCGCGTGAGGCGCTCGACCGCGTCCTGGCCAACGCGCTGCACGCGCCGTCGGCTGGGTTCACGCAGGGCTTCGCGTTCCTCGTGCTCGAGGGTGCCGACGAGACCGCACGCTTCTGGGACGCGACGTTCCCCGACCGCGCGCGGCGCGCGACCTTCCGGTACCCGCGCCTGTTCGACGCGCCCGTGATCGTCGTACCGCTGTCGAGCGAGCAGGCGTACCTCGACCGCTATGCGGAGCCCGACAAGGGCGTGACCGACCGCCGCGCGTCGTTCTGGCCGGTGCCGTACTGGCATGTCGACACGGGGTTCGCGACGATGCTGATGCTCCTCACGGCCGTCGACACCGGACTGGGCGCGTTGTTCTTCGGCATCTTCCCCGACCACCTGGCCGCGTTCCGCGAGGCGTTCGCGGTTCCGGACGAGTACACGCCGATCGGCGCGGTCGCGCTCGGCGTCCCCGCGCGCGACGACCCGCCGTCACCGTCGTTGCGCCGCGGCCGCAAGCCGCTCGACGCGGTCGTGCACCGCGGGACGTGGGGCCGTCGGTGACGCAGGACGCGAACGACGGGCGGGGCCGGCCCATGGCACCGGGCTGGTACGTCACCAACCTGGGCGGCATGGTGAGCTACGGCGTGATCGTCGCGTCGCCGTCCGCGCGGGCTGCGATCGCGCGCGCGACCAAGGGGCGCGTCGGCTCGACCGTCCTCCGTGCGGGGTTCGCCGCCGCGGTGGCGCTGCATGTCGGGGAGGCGGTCGCGACGGTCGTGGTCGCCCGTCGCCGCGGGGTGCGGCCCGGGTCGGCGGCAGCGCTGGCGCTGCGGACGCTCGCCGTCGGCTTCCCGTCGTTGCAAGCGCTCGCCGGCTGACCCCGGCACGTGCTCGACGCTACGGATGCGCTCGCCGCCGCTCGGTCGCGAAGATCTCGCAGTGGTCCGTCGGCTCGACGCGGGCTGGCACGGCGATCCTCACTGGTTGGTGGAGGAACGGAGCTCGTCGCAGCGCTTCAGCCTGCGCGCCGTCCGGGTCGGCCGTGCGATCCGCTGGGAGGAGCCCGCCGGCACACGCCGTCCGTCGTCGCCGCGCAGCTCGACGCCGTCGACGCCATGGCCGGCGCGGGTGTCCCGTTCATGCGACGTGAGGCCGGTCCGCGGGTGGTCGACGGTTGCGTCGTCGTCCTCTTCACGTGGCTGCGCGGGGATCCCGCGGCGGCCTCCGACGTCCCACACGCGACGGCGATGGGTGCACTGCTGCAGCGGATGCACGCTCTGCGCCTGCCGGTCGACGACCAGCTGCCGGTGCACGGCCTCGTCGCCGGCGCCGAGCGAAGCATCGCCGAGCTGCGCGACGTCGCCGGTCGCGACTTCCTGTCGATGGCGCGAGAAGCAGTGGCTCGTGTCGTGAACGGCGCGCCGAGCCCGTCGTCGTGCACGGTGATCTCAACTTCCCGAACGTGCTCTGGGTGGCCGATCACGTCACCGGCATCGTCGACTTCGACCAGATCGGCGCCGGCGACCCGCACGAAGAGCTCGCGCGGGCGATCAAGTGGTGGTCACGCCGTGGTCCGATTGGAACCCTCGAGCACGACGCCGCGCTCGCTGAAGCCGTCCTGCGCGGCTACGACGGCGACGTCGATCGCGAGGTGCTGGCCGCGCGGCTCTGGATGACCAGCTGCCTGAACGGCAACTCCGTCCTCCGCGTGCAACGCGCGGCACCGCGTGAACGGGGGCGGCTGCTGGACGCGCTCCGTGCGCGCGCCGATCAGCTCGCCGGCGCGATCTGAGCGACGCGGCGCGACGCGACACAGCGCGCGAAACGGCCCGGCCGGAGCCGGGCCGCTGGGAGCAATCAGGCGTTCGGGACGATCAGGACTCCGTCTCGATGAAGATGCACTCGCCCGGGCACTCCTCGGCCGCCTCGATGACCGCTTCCTCCATGCCGCCCGGCACGTTCGCCATCCCCTCCGAGCCGCCCGGGTCGTTCATGACCTTGTCGCCTTCCTTGACGTAGGCGAGGCCGTCGTCGAGGAGTGTGAACACGTCCGGCGCGATCTCCTCGCACAGGCCGTCGCCGGTGCAGAGGTCCTGGTCGATCCAGACCTTCATTTGCCCTCACTTCTCGGTGGCAGATGCCGACACTGTCATGACGAACCGGTTCCGACCCGTCCGATCGGCAGGCCGGGCCCGTTCTCGAACCGAATCGTGGCAACGGATCGCTCGAAGGGCGTCGCCGGTCGAGCCGTACCGATGGGTCTCCGGCAGATCGATCGCCGGAGGCGGGCGACGCCGCACGCGTGACGGGTGTTCCCGGCAGGCTAGGGGCGCCACTCGCGTACCGTCAATTTATCAAGCAGCCATGGGGTAAATGCGCACCGGCTCGCCGAGAGGGTGGGTAAGGTGCGCGGGAACGGCGTCCGGGCGACCCCCCGTCCCGGGCAGAGGGGAGGAGGTGGTCATCGTGGCTTCGGAGCACGAGCGACGCCTCGACGAGTACGAGCGTCAGGTCGACGACCTCCAGGCGCAGATCAAGACGCTGGAGGAAGAGGTCGTGGTCCTGCGCCGCCGCCTCCAGGACGCGCCCAAGCGCGTCCGGACCCTCGAGGAGCGGCTGCTCGAGACCAAGGGCCAGCTCGCCCAGGCGGTCTCGCAGAACGAGAAGCTGTCCGCGACCCTGCGCGAGGCGCGCGAGCACATCGCCGCGCTGCGCGAGGAGGTCGAGAAGCTCACGATGCCGCCGTCCGCGTACGGCACGTTCCTCGCGCTGAACGACGACGGCACCGTCGACATCTTCACCGCGGGCCGCAAGATGCGCGTCGCGGTCCACCCCGAGCTCGACGTCACCGAGCTGCAGCGCGGCCAGGAGGTCGTGCTGAACGAGTCGCTCAACGTGGTGCTCGCCCGGGGCCCCGAGCTCGCCGGCGAGGTCGTGACGTTCAAGGAGCTCCTCGGCGACGGGGCGCGTGCGCTCGTCGTCGGGCGCGCCGACGAGGAGCGTGTCTGCGAGCTGGCCGACCCGCTCATCGGGCACCGGCTGCGCGCAGGCGACCACCTGCTGATGGAGACGCGCTCCGGTTTGCTCGTCGAGCGACTCCCGCGTCCCGAGGTCGAGGAGCTCATCCTCGAGGAGGTCCCGGACGTCACCTACGACGACGTCGGCGGTCTCGACGACCAGATCGACCAGATCCAGGACGCGGTCGAGCTCCCGTACCTCTACGCGGACCTGTTCTCCGAGCACGACCTGCAACCGCCCAAGGGCATCCTGCTGTACGGCCCGCCCGGCTGCGGCAAGACGCTGATCGCGAAGGCGGTCGCGAACTCGCTCGCAAAGCGCGTCGCGGAGAAGACCGGCAACGCGAGGACGCGCTCGTACTTCTTGAACATCAAGGGGCCGGAGCTCCTGAACAAGTACGTCGGCGAGACGGAGCGCCAGATCCGCCTGATCTTCCAGCGCGCGCGCGAGAAGTCCGAGGAAGGCGTGCCCGTCATCGTGTTCTTCGACGAGATGGACTCGCTGTTCCGCACGCGCGGCACCGGCATCTCGTCGGACATCGAGAGCACGATCGTCCCGCAGCTCCTCGCCGAGATCGACGGCGTCGAGAGCCTGAAGAACGTGATCGTGATCGGCGCGTCGAACCGCGAGGACCTCATCGACCCCGCGATCCTGCGTCCCGGCCGGCTCGACGTGAAGATCAAGATCGAGCGTCCGGACGACGCGAGCGCGAAGCAGATCTTCGCCCGGTACCTCGTCGCGTCGTTGCCGATCGCGCCCGACGAGGTGAAGCGCGCCGGCGGCAAGAGCGAGAAGGCCGTTGCGAAGATGATCGACGACGCGGTCGCGCTCATGTACTCCACCGACGACGACAACCGGTTCCTCGAGGTCACGTACCAGAACGGTGACAAGGAGGTCCTGTTCTTCAAGGACTTCTCGTCGGGCGCCATGATCGAGAACATCGTGCGGCGCGCGAAGAAGCTGTCGATCAAGCGCCAGATCAACGGCGGCGCGAAGGGGATCTGCACGCAGGACCTGCTCGACTCCATCAAGCAGGAGTTCCGCGAGCACGAGGACCTGCCGAACACGACCAACCCCGACGACTGGGCGAAGATCTCGGGCAAGAAGGGCGAGCGGATCGTCTACGTCCGCACGCTGATGTCCGAGGGCGACACCGAGGCCGGCGGCCGCCAGATCGAGCGCGTCACCACCGGGCAGTACCTGTAGTAGCGCGTTCCGCGACGCGGCCGTAACGTCCGCGGGTATGGCGAAGCGCGTTGCGTTGATCGTGGTCGTCGCCGTCGCGTTGGTGGCGGGTGCATTGCCGGCATCCGCCGACGACGTGCACGACCGCGGCGCGCACGGTGCGGCAGTGGTCCGCGCCGGTGCCGCTGCGGTGGACGTCACACCCCCGCTCGCGTCGTCCGGGGTGCCGAACCCCGCTGCGTGCGCGGGCGCGTCCGCGTTCCACGGGCCGCACCTGCTGTCGCTCGAGGAGCCGTACACCGACACGAACGGCAACGGTCACTACGACGTCGGTGAGCCGTTCCTCGACTGCCCGACGCCACGTGCGGACGGCACTGTCGCACCGCCGGACGGGCGGTGGGACGGCATCTACCTCGGCGGCGGCGACTGCTGCGACCGCCAGCCGACCGCGGTGCTCGACCCGATCTGGGCCCGCACGGTCGTCGTGTCCTCCCGCGGGAAGACCGTCGCGTTGACGAGCGTCGACAACGAGGGCGTGTTCAAGGAGATCTGGGACCGGGTGCGCGCGAAGGTCGCGGCGGACGGCGTGCGCGGGCTCGACGGCATGGTGTTCAGCTCCACGCACGACGAGTCGGCACCCGACACCATCGGCATCTCCGGTCCCGACGAGACGACGTCGGGAACCGACCCGTTCTACGTCGAGTACCTGATCACGCGCACCGCGCAGAGCATCGAGCAGGCCGCGTCGCGCGTGCGGCCGGCGACGCTGCGCTTCGGGCAGATCCGTCCCGACGACATGACGACGTGCTGGTCGTCGTATCCGTTCTACGCGGACGAGCAGATCGGGGTCATGCAGGCGCGCGACCTGCGCGGCCGGCCGATCGTCACGCTCGTCAACTACGGCATCCACGCCGAGGAGCTCGGCTTCTCGTCCGACGCGCAGGACAGGCTGCACCTCTCGTCGGACTGGCACAACTTCGCGCGCCGCGCGCTCGAGGCGCGCTACGGCGGCATGGCGATGACCGTCGCCGGATCCGTCGGATCCGTCGAGATGCCGCAGGTGTACCCGACAGCACGCGACCTCACGCCGGTCGGTGTGTACAGCTCACAGGGCAACGGTGGTTGCCGCAC
Source organism: Acidimicrobiia bacterium (assembly GCA_035651955.1). NCBI lineage: Bacteria > Bacillati > Actinomycetota > Acidimicrobiia > Acidimicrobiia bacterium. Next base: position 5,826 of record DASRES010000040.1, on the reverse strand, counting down.
GATCTACCGAACCGACACGACGCGCGTGCCGTACGGGTACCTGCTCTCCACGAAGGCGCGCGGCGAGCGGATCGCGACGTGGGCCGAGCGCGCGCTCGACCGCGGTGCGTATTCGCGTACCGGTGTGGTCGCCATCGCGACGAAGTCGTTCTTCGTGCACCTCGACAACGCGCTGTTCGCGTTCGGGAGCGCGATCGGCGTGATCAACGGGAAGGACGCGTACCTCGACGGGAAGCGGCTCGACCGCGCCGCGAACGGCGCGACGATCGGCGGTGTCGGGAACGAGTTCCTGACCGATGTCGCCTGGTTGCGCATCGGAGACGGCGAGTTCGTGACGGGACCCGGCGAGGTGTTCCCGTTCACCTACGCACGGGACTTCTCGGGACCGGACGACCTCGCGATCCCGGGGACCACGCCGGTGCCGAACTGGATCATGGCGCAGATGTCGCAGCCGTGGCGCTTCGTCGTCGGGCTCGGCGACGACATGATCGGCTACATCTTCTCGAGCACGAACGCAGTCGGTGTGCCGACCTCCTTGAACGTCCCCGACGACCACGACCGATTCGGCTGCGCGCACTCCGACGACGCCGAGGCCGCGTCCGCGAGCGCGGGAGACGTCGTGACCGCGCAGCTCGCCGCGTTGCTCCCGGGGCCGCCGGCCGACGCGCAGATCGTCACAGGGCGCTACGTGTGGCGCGACGGATCGCTGCACCGCAGCCCGCTCGGTGACGGCGGGCAGGCGTGCACCGGTCCCGGCAACGTCTTCCATCCAGCTCCCGGGGGGAGCGCGGTCGCGGTGCGGTCCGGGAACCGGACCATCCGCGTCGACGGCGACGAGTGGCGGTGGATGGACCTGCGCGGTCGCCCCGAGCCGCACGCGTCGACGCAGACGAGAGGCGTGATCGACGACCACGGCCACCGTTTCTGGCTCGATGTGTTCGATCCTGTCTGACGCGCTCGCTGCGGGCCGGGATACCCGGCCCGCGGACGCTCGCCGCTGTGGCCGCCAACAGCTCCTTACATTGGAGGTAGCTCTTCCAACGGGAGGCGCAAGCGGTCATGTGGTCGTGAGTGCGCCGGGTAGGCTCGGCCCGTGGCCGTGCCGAAGGTCTGTGGAGTCGAGACCGAGTACGGGGTCGCGCTGCGCGGTGCCGCGGACGCGAACCCGGTCCTCGCGTCGTCGATGCTCATCAACGGCTACGTCGAGCACCGCAAGATCGGGTGGGACTTCGACGACGAGTCGCCCGGTCGCGACGCGCGCGGGTTCGCGCGCGACGGCGCCGCACCGCCCGAGGTCGAGACCCACCTCGTCAACACGGTCTTGACCAACGGCGCGCGTTACTACGTCGACCACGCGCATCCCGAGTACTCGACGCCGGAGTGCGCGGACGCGCTGGAGCTCGTCTGCGCGGACAAGGCGGGGGAGCGCGTCCTGTCGCGCTCGATGAAGGCTGCACGCAGGCTGCTCCCCGCGGGGCAGGAGATCGTCGTCTACAAGAACAACTCGGACGGCAAGGGCAACTCGTACGGGTGCCACGAGAACTATCTGGTGGACCGCTCGCTGCCGTTCGCGTCGCTCGTGCGTCACCTGCTCCCGTGGTTCGTGACGCGGCAGATCTTCACGGGCGCCGGCAAGGTAGGCGCGGAGAACGGCGCCAACGCCGTCGACTTCCAGATCAGCCAGCGGGCGGACTTCTTCGAGGAGGAGGTGGGCCTCGAGACGACGCTCAAGCGCCCGATCGTCAACACGCGCGACGAGCCGCACGCCGATCCGCAGAAGTACCGGCGGCTGCACGTCATCGCGGGTGACGCGAACCTCTGCGAGGTCGCGACGTTCCTGAAGGTCGGGACGACCGCGATCGTCCTCGCGCTCATCGAGGACGACTTCGTCGACAAGGACCTCTCCGTCGTCGGGCCGGTCGCCGCGATCCGCGTCGTGTCGCACGATCCGACGTGTCGCGCCACGATCGAGCTCGCCGAGGGCGGCACGTGCACCGCTGTCGAGCTCCAGTACGAGTTCCTCCGGCTGGCGCGCAAGTACGCGGACGAGACCGGCCTCGAGGCGTGCGGCGGCGAGACCGTCGGCGGGATGGTCCTCGACCGGTGGGAGACGGTGCTCGGCGCGCTCGAGCGCGACCCGGCGGCGCTCGAGGGTCAGCTCGACTGGGTGACGAAGCTCGAGCTGCTCCGCGCATACGTCGAGCGCGACGGCATCAGCTGGGACGATCCGAAGCTGTCGTTGCTGGACCTCCAGTACCACGACATCCGACCCGAGCGGTCGCTCTACGAGAAGCTCGTGCGGGCCGGGAAGGTCGAGCGCCTGGTCGACGAGGACGACGTCGTCGAGGCGATGACCGAGCCCCCGGGCAGCACGCGCGCGTTCTTCCGGGGCCGATGCCTGGCCCGCTGGGCGGACGCGATCGTCGCGGCCAACTGGGACAGCCTGATCCTCGACGTCGGATCCGACCCGCTGCGGCGGATCCCGATGATGGAGCCGCTGCGCGGAAGCAGGGCCCACGTGGAAGCGTTGTTCGAGGAGTGCACGACGCCGGCCGAGCTCGTCGCCCGGCTCGCGTCGTGAGGCGGCGCGCAGGACGCCGCCGAGGAGGATCCTGATGCCCGAACGGGAGCAGAAGAAGAAGCCGGCGCCCAAGGAGCGCGAGGCCGAGGCCGCCGAGGTGGAGGCCCCGCCCAAGCAGGGCGAGAAGATCAAGGAGGAGCTCGACGACCTCCTCGACGAGATCGACTCCGTGCTCGAGGAAAACGCAGAGGAGTTCGTTCGCAACTACGTACAAAAGGGAGGGGAGTAGACAAATCGGGCCGGACCCGGTGTTGTCACACCTCGCTCATACGATTCCGAGCATGAAGCGTTGCCCGGATTGCGGCGAGAGGAAGCCACCCGAGGAGTTCCCGCGCAACAAGCGGACCAAGGACGGGTTGGCGGCGTACCGCAAGCTGTGTGACAACGCGCGTAGTCGCGAGTCGCGACAGCGCCTTCACGGGGGAGCCCGCCACTACCACCTCACACGCCGGTATGGGACGGCGCGCAAGAGGTCGATCGTCTCATCAGGCAGCAGGGCGGCAAGTGCGCAATCTGCGGTCGACCGGCCCCACGACACGTCGACCACGATCACGCGACAGGCTTCGTTCGAGGGATCCTCTGCTTCAACTGCAACGGCGGACTCGGGCAGTTCAGCGACGACATCAGGCGCCTCGAAACGCGATCGCCTACCTGCGGCTCGCTCGCTTGAATGCCGTCCGTACGTCGCTCGCGACACAGCTGCTCGCGTAGTGACGCGGTCACGAGTGAGGGAGTTGGTGCGCGCGGGGTCCGTGTAGGCTCGCTCGTCGATGACCGAACCGTCGTTGCCGTTCTTCGGGCCCGGACTCGATCCGGGCCCTTCGTTCGCCGACCTGCTGCGACGCGTCGCCCCGCACGCGCTCCCGGGCGCGTCACTCGACATCGATCACGTGGGCGGCGCGCCCTTCGAGATCACCCACGCGACGACCGTCCTCGCCGTCCGGTTCGAGGGCGGTGTCGTCATGGCCGGCGACCGGCGCGCGACCGCGGGCTACACGATCGCGAGCCGCCGGATCGAGAAGGTCTTTCCCGCCGACGACCACTCCGGCGTCGCGATCGCGGGCGCGGCCGGGCCGGCCGTCGAGATGGTCCGCCTCTTCCAGACCCAGCTCGAGCACTACGAGAAGGTCGAGGGCGAGCCGCTCAGCCTCGAGGGCAAGGCGAACCAGCTCGGGCAGCTCGTCCGCGCGAACCTCCCCGCGGCGATGCAGGGCTTCGCGGTCGTCCCGCTCTTCGCGGGCTTCGACGAGCGCCGGCAGCGGGGTCGCGTCTACAGCTTCGACGTGACGGGTGGGAAGTACGAGGAGCTCGACTACCAGGCCAACGGGTCCGGCAGCGTGCACGCCCGCAACTGGATCAAGGCAGGCTGGCGCGACGGGATGGACCAGGGCGCGACGGTCGCCCTCGCGCTGCGCGCGCTGTTCGCGGCGGCTGACGAGGACGTCGCGACCGGAGGCCCGGACCTCGTCCGGCGCATCTTCCCGACCGTCGCCGTGATCGACGGCGACGGCTTCCATCTCCTCGACGACGACGACGTCGCGCAGCGCGCCCAGGAGGAGATCGGTGGGCGAGAGGAAGGAGCAGGGCTGTGAGCATGCCCTTCTACGTCTCGCCCGAGCAGGTGATGAAGGACCGGGCCGACTACGCCCGGAAGGGCATCGCCCGCGGCCGGAGCCTCATCGCGCTCGAGTGCGCAGAGGGCATCGTCATCATCACCGAGAACGCGTCGCGCACGATGTTCAAGATCAGCGAGATCTACGACCGCATCGCGTTCGCGGGCGTCGGCCGCTACAACGAGTTCCAGATGCTCAAGATCGCGGGTGTGCGCCTCGCCGACTTGAAGGGCTACCAGTACTCGCGGGAGGACGTGACCGCGAACTCGCTCGCGAACGCGTACGCGCAGACGCTCGGCCAGGTCTTCACCCACGAGATGAAGCCCTACGAGGTGGAGATCCTCGTCGCCCAGGTCAGCTCGGAAGCGGACGGCGACAACGAGCTGTTCCACATCATGTACGACGGCACGGTGATGGACGAGGAGGGCTTCACCGTCCTCGGCGGCCAGGCCGACACGATCGCGCAGACCCTGAGGGACGAGTACGAGGCCGGCATCAGCGAGCCCGACGCGATCCGCCTCGGCGCCAAGGTCCTGAGCTCCGACGAGGAGCGCCTCGCGGCCGACCAGCTCGAGGTCGCCGCGCTCGAGCGGGCCCGCGGCCAACGCGCGTTCCGGCGGATCAAGGGCGCGGAGCTCGAAGGGATCCTCGAAGCCGCGTCGTGAGGTGCGCGGCGCTGCTGCGCGGCGTGAACGTCGGCCGGAAGAACCGCCTTCCGATGCCCGCGCTGCGCGACCTGCTCGCGGGCCTCGGCTTCACCGACGTCGAGACGCTGCTCCAGAGCGGCAACGCGGTCTTCGGCGCAGGACGGGCGTCACCTGCGAAGGTCGCGGCGCGCATCACCGACGGCTTGCGGGAGGAGCTCGGCCTCGACGTCGCGGTCATGGTCCGCACGCACGCGCAGCTCGCGTCGATCGTCGACGGCAACCCGTTCGCGAAGGAGGCCGCCGGGGAGCCCGGGAAGGTGCTCGTGAGCTTCCTCGCGCGGCCGCCGGCACGCGGCCGCCTCGACGACGTCGATGCCGCCGCGCTCGAACCCGAACGGTTCCGGCTCGTCGGGAGCGAGCTGTACCTGTGGTGTCCCGGTGGCGTCGGCCGGTCGCGTCTCGTGCAGACGTTGTCGGACAAGAGGCTCGGCGTCGCCGCGACGGCGCGCAACTGGAACACCGTCGCGAAGCTGCTCGAGCTGACGGCCTGACCGGAACGGTCAGTCGTCCTCGCTCGGCGCGACCACGCGGCGGATTCGTGCGAGGTCGCGCAGATGGTGCGCGCCCTCGTGGGCCGCGTGCTGCACGATCCACATCACCGGACGCGTCACGCCGTCGACGTCGAACGTCCGCTCCCACGCGAGCGTCGACGTGCGCTTGCCACGCGCAGCCAGGCCGGCCGCGGCGTCGTCCAGGGCGTCGAGCTCGCGCCCGATCTCACGCGGGTCCAGCTCGCCCGCGTCGCTCGTACCCGCCGCGACGTCGGGCAGCCGGGCGTGGTGGGTGTCGAGCGCGACGTCGAGCGCGGCGGCGAGCAGCTCCAGCGTCTCGCGGACGTGCACGACGACGTCAAGCATCGACGGCCCGCCGTCGGGCCGCTCGGCCAGCGCGAACGAGGGCACGCCCGCGACCGCCTCGCGGTAGC